>JANYDP010000009.1 GCA_025363535.1 Verrucomicrobiota bacterium
GCCGGGGGCGGAGCGCGGCGTTCACGCCGCTTCACCTCACCAACTGCCAGCGGGCCGGGATTTTTCCACGGCCATCTGTTTGCGGGCACTGAAGCGGCCTGAAGGCCGCGCTCCGTCACTCAATTATACGAGCCTCAATAATTGGCAGGGCCGAGGGCCGCTCGGCCCTCCCGAGGCGGCGCAGCAGCGCCGCCCTACCGATCTAATGGGCGATGGTTTTATTTTCCAGTTGCCCAACCCACGCGCCGCGTTTGAAACTGCGGGATGAAAGCGTGGTTCCAACATCCGCTGCGGTTGACCGGCCGGCTGCTCTGGCTGGCCGGCGAACTCGCGCTCGCCACGCTCCGCTATGCCGCCCAATGCGCGTTTCGTCCGGCGGAAAAATCCCAAGCGGCGCGCGCCGCGTGGATGCAACACACGGCGGGCCGGTTGCTCCGCATCTTCGCCGTGAAAATTTCCGTCGTGGGAACCCCGCCTGAACGCGGCCTGCTCGTCAGCAATCATCTGGGTTACGTGGATGTGCTGGTTCTCGGTTCATTGAATCCCTCGGTGTTTGTGGCGCGGCACGATGTGGAATCCTGGCCCGTCTTCGGCTGGCTCGCGAGCCGGGCCGGGACGATTTACATTCAACGCGAACGCCGGGCGCACGTCGGTCCGGTCACCGATCAGATTCAAACCGTGCTCGATGCCGGCGTGCTGGTGATTTTATTTCCTGAGGGCACCAGCTCAGATGGCCGCTCGCTTTTGCCGTTCAAATCTTCCCTGCTCGAACCCGCCGCTCGTTCGTCCCAACCCATGAGCGTGAGCTGGATTCAATACGAACTCGACGACGGCGATGTGGCCGAAGAGGTTTGCTACTGGAAGGACATGACTTTTTTACCCCACTTGTTGAATCTGCTCGGCAAGCGGCGCGTCCGGGCGACGGTTCGTTTTGCCGCTGTGAAAAGCCCCTCGACTGACCGCAAGGAACTCGCGCGGCAGTTGCACGGGGAAGTTTTTCGGCTCAAGGCTGGAAACACTGCGGAGCCTCCGCGCTCGTAATTACGGAGCCGCGTCACCTACTTGCAACTTGCCCCGCTGAGGACGTTTCCCTAATCTTGCCGCCCGATGAAAGGTATTATATTAGCCGGCGGCGCGGGTTCCAGGCTGTTTCCGCTTACCCTGGTGGCGAGCAAGCAGCTCCAGCCCGTTTATGATAAGCCCATGGTTTATTATCCGCTCACAACGTTGATCGAGGGCGGCATCCGGGAATTTTGCCTCATCTCGACCCCGCATGATCTGCCGCGCTTCAAACAACTGCTCGGCGACGGCAAGGCTTGGGGGCTTTCCATCGAATATCGCGAGCAGGCCAAGCCCGAAGGCATCGCGCAGGCTTTTCTCATCGCGGAATCTTTTATCGGCAACGACGCCGTCACGCTGATCCTCGGCGACAACATTTTCTACGGCGGCGACACGTTTCAAAAGGCGTTTGGCGAATTCAACGGCGGCGCGACGATCTTCGGCTATCACGTCACCGACCCGGAACGTTACGGCGTGGTGGACTTCGACGCCCAGGGCCGCGCCATTTCCATCGAGGAAAAACCCAAGCAACCCAAGAGCAACTACGCCGTGCCCGGCCTTTACATTTTCGACAACCAAGTCGTGGCGCTGACCAAGGCGATGAAACCCTCGGCGCGCGGCGAGTTGGAAATCACCGACTTGAACATGGAATATCTGCGGCGCGGCCAGTTGCGCGTGCAAACGCTCAACCGCGGTTTTGCCTGGCTCGACGCCGGCACGAGCAGCAGCCTGTTCGACGCCTCGGCCTACGTGCAAACCATCGAGAAACGGCAGGGTGTCAAAATCGGCTGCCCCGAGGAAGCCGCGTTCCGCCAGAATTTTCTTTCCCAGCCGCAGCTCGACGCCCTCACGGCCCGGCTGCCCAAATGCGAGTATCGCGCCTACCTCGAAGAGATCGTGGCCGAAGCCAAGCGTCTAAAAAAGCAAGTATGATCGCCCTCCTTGGTGCTACCGGTTACATCGGCCAAGCCTTCGCCAAAGTGTTGAGCGAACGCACCCGCGCGTTCACGGCGCTCTCCCGAAAAAACCTCGACTACACGCGCTTCGACGCGCTCGTCGGATTTTTACGCGAGACCAAGCCGGAGTTTCTCATCAACCTCGCCGGCTACACGGGCAAGCCCAACGTGGACGCCTGCGAAACCGCCCAGGCCGACACCCTCGCCGGCAACGCGCTGCTGCCACAGATGATCGCCGAAGCCTGTGCCGCCACGAACACTCCGTGGGGACATATTTCTTCGGGTTGCATTTATTCCGGCGCGAAAGTTTCCGTGAATGGAAAAATCTCCGCTGAGAAAGACCTGACCAAACCGGAGCTGCGAGCGCTTCTGGAAAAGAATCCCGGTGCGTTCCACGGCTTCACCGAAAACGACGCACCGAACTTTTGCTTCCGCGATCTGCCATGCAGTTTTTACAGCGGCTCCAAAGCCGTCGGTGAAGAGGCGCTGGTCAACGCACCGCAATGCTACGTGTGGCGGCTGCGCATTCCGTTTGACGAGTTCGACAGCCCGCGCAATTACCTGAGCAAGGTGCAGCGCTACTCGAAGGTTTACGACAACGTGAACTCCATTTCGCACCGCGCCGATTACGCCCAGGCGTGCCTGGACTTGTGGGAGTTGCGCGCGCCGTTTGGAATTTACAACGTCACTAACCCCGGCTTCGTCACCACGCGGCATGTGGTCACCGTGCTGGAAAAAATCCTGAAGCCCCAGCGGAAGTTCGAGTTCTGGGAGAGCGATGAGGAGTTTTACAAGGTCGCCGCCAAGACGCCACGCTCCAACTGCATCATGGACACGACCAAGCTCCTGGCGGCCGGCGTAAAAATCCGCGACGTCGAAGCGGCGCTGGAAGACTCGTTGAAAAACTGGAAGCCCGAATGAATTTACGATTTACGATTTCGCGCGCTGATCGAAGAGCGCGCGATTGCAATTAATCGCGTCAATCCTAAATCGTAAATCATAAATCAAAAATGAATCTTCTCATCACTGGCGGTGCCGGCTTCATCGGCTCAAACCTGATCCACCACGTCATTGACGATCCGAAAGTCACCCGGCTCGTCAACCTCGACTGCCTCACCTACGCCGGTCATTTGGCCAATCTGGAACAGGTTTCCAAGCATCCGAAGTACGTTTTTGAAAAGGTGGATTTGCGCGACAAGGCCGCCACGTTGCGCGTCGTCGAGCAGCACGCGATCACCCACGTCATGCATCTCGCTGCCGAATCGCATGTGGACCGTTCCATCACCGGGCCGGGGGATTTTATCCAGACGAACATCGTCGGGACTTTTAATCTGCTGGAAGCCTGCCGCGCCTTTTGGGGAACGAATCTCAGCGGGAAACGATTTCACCACGTCTCGACCGACGAAGTCTATGGCTCGCTGGGCGCAACCGGGTTGTTCACCGAGACGACTCCCTACGCGCCCAATTCCCCCTACTCCGCCAGCAAGGCCTCCAGCGATTTTCTCGTCCGCGCCTATCATCACACGTACGGACTCGACACTGTCATCACCAACTGCTCCAACAACTACGGGCCGTTTCAGTTTCCCGAGAAACTCATCCCCGTGATCATCCAAAACGTGCTTGCCCGCAAACCCCTGCCCGTCTATGGCGACGGCATGAACGTCCGCGACTGGCTTTATGTCCGCGACCATGCAGAGGCGCTCTGGACGGTGCTGAACAAAGGCCGGACCGCCGAGACCTACAACATCGGCGGCCACAACGAATGGGCGAACATCAACATCGTCAAACTCATCTGCGACACCGTGGATGAATTTGCGCCGAACCTTGGCGGCAATTCCCAAAAGCTCATCACCTACGTCAAAGACCGCCCCGGCCACGACCGCCGCTACGCAATTGACGCCTCGAAAATCCAGAAGGAACTCGGCTGGGTGCCCGCCCACAAATTTGAGCAGGGCATCCGCGAGACGATTCGCTGGTATCTCGACAACCAGCCGTGGGTTAAGACGGTTTTGAAAAAGTAATTAGATTAATTGTGCGTGCGAGCAAACTCGAAGACGAACTAGCAAAAGATGAGCGTCTCTGGCAAAGGTGGTGTGAGGAAAACGTTACTGAAAGCACAATATTGGCAGTAGACGTCTTTTTCTATTCAACTAGGAAGGACGCAGCTGAACAGATTGCCGACGGTTTGCGCAGGTGGGGACTGACTAAAGTGGAGATTAAGCCTACTCGGACGTTTTGGATTTTCAAAGGTTGGAATATTACCGGCATTGAGACAGGCACATGGTCCGTTCAGAAGCTGCAAGACAGGAGCCGTCGCTATATGCGTTTAGCCGAGATTTGGAGTACCACCTATGAAGGTTGTGGTGCAGAGATGCCAGACAAAGCAAAGAAACCGTAGTCTGACATAACGTTGGCCGGTGTATGCCCGCAGTCCGTTCCCTAAACGACTCGATAAAGGCTGAACTAGATCCGCTTCTCATCCGCGTCAATCAAGTCCACAAAGCAGGTGATCTCGGCGCGATGACTGATGCCCGCCTGCTCCTTGCGCATCTGCAAACGCGCCACGGCGGACGGATCGCTCGCCAGCGGACGGCTCAAAACATCCTGCCAGTGCACGGCCTTCTCGGCGTCCGTTCGTTTTGCATTCTGCCGCACCCAGTCGCAAACCTCGCCATCGGTGACAGAATTTTTCACCACCTCGACAAACTGATCGTGCGTCACGCCTGCCGCCTTGAGCCAGAAACCATCGAAGGCCCGGCCTAGATTTTCCTGATAGTCGGGGTGTAATTTGCCGGCGAGTTGCAGGCGGATTTTGTCAATGTAACGCGGCAGGTAATGCCAGCCGTTCATGGTTTCGCGCGGGCTGCGCGGATAGATAAGTTCACTCATGCGTCCAAGATGAAATGTCCGCCGCTGCGTCGCAATGGATTTTTTCGCCCCGCCCACTGCGCCTTCACTCCTTCGGCAGAAACGGCCGCACCCGTTCCACGAGCAGCTTGTAGCCTTCCGCGCTGAAATGCAGTTTGTCCGCCACGTACAATTCCGCGCGCGGCTTCCCGTCGGCACCCAGCACCATGTCGTAGTCCTCGATGTATTTCAGATGCGGCGTTTGTTGGACGTAGCTTTCGATGAGCCGGTTCACCGCCTGCTCCTTTTCATGCTGATCCCACCGCGCCACGCTTGGACTGAGGCCTATGAAAATAATTCCCGCCGCCGGCAATTTGGCGTGAACCACGGCCACAAACTCTTTGTAGTCGGCGAAAACCTGCTCCACCGATTTGCCGTTGTGCAGATCGTTGCCGCCGGCCCGCAGATAAACCACCTGCGGCGCGTAAGGAAAAACAATCCGGTCGGCGAAATGCGTGGCGTCGGCAATCTCCGAACCGCCAAAGCCACGGTTGATCACCGGATGCCCGGGAAAATCCGACGCGAGGGTTTTCCAAAATCGAATCGTCGAAGAACCAATGAACAGCAGCGCGTGCCGGGGCGGAGGGTTCGTCTGATCGCGCTGTTCAAACGCGGCGATTTCCTTCTCCCATTTTCCAAAGTCATGGTTGGTTTCCTGGCAAAATGACGCGGGCGCGAAAACCATCAACAGCGCGGCCAGCAAAAAAAATTGGGGGCGTTTCATGCCCGCACTCTAAAACTTTGGCCAGACTCTGCAAACCAAAACCACGCGGCCGGCTTGAATTCTTGTCAGCCCCGCGCGCTTGCCGCATCCTGCGGCCATGAGCAAAGCACAGGCGCAATTTGATTTTGACGTGGCGATCATCGGCGGCGGCAGCGGCGGTTACGCGGCGGCGCGCACGGCGGCGGGCGAAGGCTTGAAAACCGTCGTGATCGAAGGTGGCCAGGAAGTCGGCGGGCTGTGCATCCTGCGCGGCTGCATGCCGACCAAGGCCCTGCTCCACGCCGCCGAAGTGATGCACCTCGCCAGCCACGCGCAGCCCTGGGGCATTCATGCCGAGCGCGTGACTTTTGATTTCGCGCAAGTCATGGCGCGCAAG
>JANYDP010000011.1 GCA_025363535.1 Verrucomicrobiota bacterium
CACCGCATCGGCATCAGAAAGTCCGTTCGCCTTCGCGACGAAACGGTTGTGGTAAGCGACATACCAGTTGCCGCCGAACGAGACGATGGAGTGATGGTTGTTGTTAAATACATTGACCGGCGGATTCGCGAGCACAGTTCCCTGCGACACGAAACCGTTCGTGGGATTGGAATTCGTTTCGCAGTAAATCACCATCCCGGCGGACGGCGTGGTGGAATAAGTGAGATAATAAATTCCGTTCCGCTTGTGCATATAACTCGCCTCGAAAAAGTTTGTGGTGAACGGCCCGGCCGCCAAGCCGCTGACGCTGGTTAGGTTCGCGCCGAGTTTGATGACGCGCGAGTTGGTCGGATACTGCCCGCCAAAATAGAGATACGGCTGCCCGTCGGTGTCCACAAAACCGCACGGATCAAAATACCATTGCGTGGAACTGGCCGCGCCGGGCGTGCTGGAGTTGATGAGCGCGCTGCCCCGGGAGTCCTTGAACGGACCGACGGGATTGCTGTTTGTCGTCACTCCGATGCCGCCCGCGCCGTTAGCGAAATAGAGATACACCGCGCCGTTGTTGCTCACCGCCGAGGGCGCCCAAGACAGGGTTGCCCATGAAACATCGCGCGGCACCTGCAACACCTCGCCATGATCCGTCCAATTCTTCAAATCGTCGGTCGAGTAACAACTGATGCTGTGCATCTGGTAGCTGTTCGTGGCGTTGTCCGTGTCGTTGGAGCAGTAGAGATAGAGACGGCCATTGAACTCCATGCCCGCCGGATCGGCGGCATATTTGTGCGAGGCGAGCGGATAGTCGGCTCGGGCAAAAAAAGGCGGCATAAAGGTCGCAGCAAATACGAAGCAAACAGGGAAAAGTTTCAAAAGGCGGGAGAGATGATTTTGAAACATGATGTTATTTATATGACGTGCTGACCCCGTAATTATCACTCCGTTTTGTTTGCTTTCAATGTAGTTTCAATGGATTTCTCTCCGATCTTCAAACCATCCGCCGTGGCGGTGAGTTTGATTTTGCCTGGGTGTCCGGCGATGCCGCGAACAATCACAAGCCCAAGCCCGTTGAACGCCTTGCGGTCTTGCGACGAGAACGATTCCAAGCTGGTTGCATCGCCGTTGTCCGTGGCGACGATTTCGCCCGGGCCTTCGATGCCGAAGCGGATGTGATTGTCCGCGCGCGGCACGGTCACGCCGTTTTTATCCATCACAGTCACGGTGATGAAGGACAAATCTTTTCCGTCGGCGGAAATTTCTTTGCGGTCGGCTTCCAATTTCAACTTGGCCGGTTCGCCCGCAGTTTTCACTTCGTCCGTCGCCCACTTCTTCCCGCCTTTGTAGGCGACTACTTTGAGCGTGCCAGGATGATAAACGACATCGTCCCAGCGCAGACGGTATTCGTATTCACCTTTCTTTTTTCGCCCAAGCGATTTGCCGTTGAGAAAAAGTTCCGCCTCATCGCCGGAAGTAAAAACGTGGACCGGCGTAACTTGATTCGTTCGCTCCGGCCAAGTCCAGTGCGGCAAAATGTGCGCCATCGGAAAATCAAGACGCCAGCGTGATTGGTAGAGGTAAAAGCGGTCTTTTGGGAATCCCGCCAAGTCAATAATGCCGTAATACGAACTGCGCGAAGTGTAATACGGGGACGGTTCACCGAGATAATCCCACCCGCTCCAGACGAATTCGCCGCCCACGAACGGATGCGTGTCCTGCGCCGCAAAAACCTTGTCGGCAGTTGACCCGAAGTCCGCCGCATATAGTTCGTAACCGCTTACCTGATGAGTTTTGGAATCGCCACCTTTGCCGTCGCGCGTGGGATTGCTCACACTGCTGGCTACGGGAAAAAGATAGACGCCCCGGCTGCTGTAAGCGGCGGCGCTTTCGCTGCTGCTGATGAGCTGGTCCGGAAACTTCGCGTGAAACGCGGCATACTGCGGCTGCGTTTTGATGCCGTTGAAGCCGGCAAACTCCGGCGTGTTCCGGATGCCTTCGCCCTGATAGTTCAAGGCGATGACGTCCACCGCTGCGGCAAAAGCCGAGTCCGGCTTGGCAAAATTCATCGAGGCGGTCGCGCGGCGTGACGGGTCTTCGTCCTGGGCAATGGCGACGAGTTCCCGCGCAACTTTCGCACCATCCTCGCCAGTGTATTGTTCACCGACTTCGTTGCCGACACTCCACAAAAAAACCGACGGGTGATTCCGGTCGCGGCGGATGAACGCGCGCAAATCCTGTTCGTGCCAGTCGGCAAAGATCAGGTGAAAATCAAACGACGTCTTCTGCCGCAACCACGCGTCGAAAATTTCGTCCAGCACCAGAAAGCCCATGCGGTCGGTGAGTTCCAGCAATTCTGGCGCGGGCGGATTGTGGCTCATGCGGATGGCGTTGCAGCCCATGTCGCGGAGAATTTCCAATTGCCGCTCCGCCGCGCGCACGTTGAACGCCGCGCCCAGTGCGCCGAGATCGTGATGCTGGTTCACGCCCTGGATGCGGATGCGTTCGCCGTTCACAAATAGTCCGTCTGACTTGCATTCGATTTTGCGGATGCCGAAAGGGGTTTCGTATTGGTCTAAAATTTGCAGCGGCGTCTCGGCAGAGCGCCGCACTGCACCCGGTAAAATGGCGGCGCTCTGCCGAGACGCCGCTACGGTCGTGACTGCAACATAGCGATTCGGGTGCTGCGTTGGCGGCGGCCCCCAGAGTTTTAGATTGGCGATGATGGCACTGCCAGCCGCAACAGAATTTGGTCCGGGCGCAATTTCCAAATCCACCGGTGAAATGTTCGCGAGCGCCGCGCCAGTTTTTTTCCCGCCCGCATCCACCGCAAAAATTTCCGTGGCGACGGTAACGCGGGTTGAGTTCGTAGAATCATTATCCACCGTCACCTGCAATTTCACCGTGGCTTGCTCGCGGGAAACTTCCGGCGTCGTCACAAACGTTCCCCACTGGCCGACGTGCACCGGCTGCGTTTTCGTCAGCCACACGTTGCGGTAAATTCCCGCGCCCGGATACCAGCGCGAAAAATCCGGCGGATTATCGAGCCGGATCGTAAGCTGATTGGTGCCGCCGAAATTTACGAGCGGAGTCAAATCCACACGCCACGACGCGTAGCCATACGGCCAGCCGCCGACCAATTTTCCATTTAACCACACCGCCGCGTACGACATCGCGCCGTCCACATCAAGGAAGATTTTTTTGCCCGCGTCGCCCGCCGGAAGGTCGAGTATCTTGCGATACCACCCGATGCCCGGACTTGGCAACCGCCCCATGCCGCCGCCCACGCCGCCGGAATTGAACGGCCCCTCAATCGCCCAGTCATGCGGCAGATTCACCACGCG
>JANYDP010000020.1 GCA_025363535.1 Verrucomicrobiota bacterium
CCGCGCTCGAACCCGCAGCGAAGTAAGGCCGGCGGAACGCGTTTACGTTTCACGCATCACGTTTCAATCCAATGACCCTGCTCGCTCTTGAAACGTCCTGCGACGAAACCAGCGCCGCCGTCATCCACAACGGCCGGATTCTCGCCAATGTCGTCGCCTCGCAAATTTCCCTGCACGCGGAATACGGCGGCGTCGTCCCCGAACTCGCCGCGCGCGAACATCTCCACAACCTGATGCCCGTCGCGCAGACCGCCTTGCGCGAGGCGGATGTTTCCGTGTCGCAACTCGAAGCCATCGCCGCCACGCGCGGCCCGGGTTTGCCCAACGCCCTGCTCACCGGCTTCAAGGCCGCGCAGGCCATGGCGTTCGCGCTGAGCAAGCCGTTTCTCGGCATCAACCACCACGAGGCGCACCTGTATTCACCGTGGATTTCTGGCACGCCGCCCGCCGCCGACTTTGCCGCGTTCCAGCCGAACGTCTCGCTCATCGTCAGCGGCGGGCACACGATGCTGGTTCACGTCGCCGGCGAATTGCAGCATCGCGTCCTAGGTTCCACGCTGGACGATGCGGCGGGCGAATGTTTCGACAAGACCGGCAAACTCATCGGACTCCCCTACCCCGCCGGGCCGGTGATTGACCGGCTGGCGGAGACGGGCAATCCCAAGGCTTACGATTTCCCGCGGCCATTGATGAATGATGCGAACGACGATTTCAGCTTCAGCGGTTTAAAAACTTCCATCCGCTATTTTTTGCGCGATCATCCGGGCCTGGCGGACGATCCACAGCAACTCCGCGATCTCTGCGCCAGCGTGCAGGCGGCCATCGTCGAAGTGCTGGTGACCAAAACCCTCAAGGCCGCGAAACGGCTGACGGTTCGTTGCGTGACCGCATCCGGCGGGGTGACTTGCAACAGCGCGCTCCGCCGCCAGCTCGCTGCGGCCTGCGCGCGCAACCATCTGACGCTGCGCCTCGCGGAAAAAAATCTGTGCACGGACAACGCGGCGATGATCGGGATTCTGGCCGAACGAATTTTACGGCAACGCCCGCACGCCGGGTTCCAACCAGACGATGGCGACGTGCTGCCCAACTGGTCGCTCGACGAAGCGCCCCCCGGGATTTCAGCCCCGGGCGGCTGAGGGTGCCGGGCAGTCCCGCCCCGCGAACCGAAGCTTTTTTGAAATCGCGATTGACACGAGCGAGAGCGGCCTTGACCCTGCAACAATCTTTTCAGTCCCGTGCGGTCATGCTGATGTGCATTTCCGCAGGGTGTGGTATAATATTTATACGCCCTAAATAATTTGGATGCCGTGCTAAAAACGAAAATGCCAACCAACCAGGCCCGTCGGCGCACGCCGACTGACCGGGAATTTGACTTTCAACCGGTGTGGTCGCGGTGGCCCACCTCATAACTCTTCATGCGAATGCGAACCGGCCCAGAACTGATTGTAGCAACCAAACCGTTTGCGATGGATTTCGCTGCGAAGAGCTGGTGGACGGTTCTGTCCACAGGCTTGTCCCTCGTGGGTTCGATTGGCGGCACACTCTGGGGGTTTCATCTGGTCGGCAAGCTTGTCTGTAGTGTGCTGTCGGGCTTGCTGATCCTACGGTTTTTTGTGATCTATCATGATCAGCAGCATCACGCCATCCTGCCCAAATCGCGGATGGCCGAGCGGCTCATGCGCATCTTTGGCATTCTTTCGTTGAGTCCCAGCAGTGTGTGGCGGAGTTCCCACAACTATCATCACAAGCACAACTCCAAACTCCGCAGCGCGCACATCGGCTCCTTTCCCGTGATGACCCGCGCCGAATATTTGAAATCATCGCGGGGCACGCGGTTCAAATACCTCTTCATGCGGCATCCGTTGACCATCCTGTTCGGCTATGTTTTTGCGTTTCTGTGGGGCATGTGCCTGTATCCGTTCATCAACCAGCCCAAGGAACATAAGGACTGCCTCATCGCCTTCGTGGTGCATGTTCTGATCGGTGCCACGCTCCTTTATTTCTTTGGCTGGACTGCGCTGGTGTTGACTCAACTGATCCCGCACTTCATCGCCTGCGCCATCGGCACCTACCTGTTTTACGCGCAGCACAATTTCCCCGAAGTCTCCTTCTTCGACCGCGCCGGCTGGGCTTACGAAAAGGCCGCGCTCGAATCCTCCTCCTACATGAAGACCGGTCCCATCATGGCTTGGTTCACGGCGAACATTGGCTATCACCACATCCACCATCTCAACGCCCGCATCCCCTTCTACCGGCTGCCGGAGGTGTGGCAGAAATTACCGGAACTGCAAAAGCCCAAGACCACCTCGCTCAGTCCGCTCCAAATCATCCGCTGCTTGCGCCTCAAGGTCTGGGACGTTGAATCTCAGCGCATGGTCGGCTTCCGCGAATTGCGCGCCAGTTGATCATCCCCCCGCCCTTATGCCCTACACTGCTGCCCAGATCGCGGAACAACTCCGCGGTGAAATCATTGGCGACGCCTCCGTTCAAATCACCGGATTCGCGCAAGCGAACAACGCCCGCCCCGGCCACCTCACCTTCGCTGAAAACGAAATCCACTTCGCCGCCGCCGAAGCGGGCGCTGCCTCCGCCATCCTCGTCTCCGGCCCCTTCACCTCGGCGAGCAAAGTCCTCATCCGCGTCAAGAACGCCCGCGTCGCCGTCGCGCGCTTGCTGCCCCTTTTCTTTCCGCCCGATCAGGAACCCGCCGGCATCCATCCGACCGCTGTCATTGATTCCACCGCCACCATTGATCCCACCGCGCACATCGGCGCGCATTGCGTGGTGAAAGCCGACGTGAAGATCGGCGCGCGTTCCATGCTCATGGGCGGCAATCACATTGGCAAAGGCGCGCTCCTCGGCGACGACGTCTGCCTCTTTCCCAACGTCATCATTTACGCACGCACCCAGATCGGCAACCGCGTCGCCATCCACGCCGGCACGGTCATCGGCTCCGATGGTTACGGCTACGTGCTCGACGAGGGCCACCATCGCAAGATGTTGCAAGTCGGCAACGTCGTCATCCACGACGACGTCGAGATCGGTGCGAACGCCGCCATTGATCGTGGCGCACTCGGCTCCACCGTCATCGGGCAAGGCACCAAGATTGACAACCTCGTCCACATCGCGCACAACGTCGTCATTGGACGGCATTGCCTCGTCATGGGCCAGGTCGGATTCGCCGGCAGCACCACGCTCGGAGATTACGTCGTGATCGCCTCGCAATCCGGCATTGCCGGCCACTTGAAACTCGGCCATCAATGCATGGTCGGCGCGAAATCCGGCGTCATGCGCGACATCCCCGACAAAGGCGTCGTCCTCGGCTACCCCGCGTTCCCCGACAAGGAAGCCAAGCGCCAGATCATCGCCGTCTCCCAGCTCCCCGACCTCATCAAGCGCATGAGGGCATTGGAGAAACAAGTTGAAGCCCTCGGCGGCAAAGCTTCGTAGCGGCGCGTCGGCAGACCGCCGCCATTGACGCCCTTCAACCGGCGCTCTTCCGCGACGCCGCCACGAAAGTTTCCACCCCGGACCGCAGATGTCCTACCTAGGGCGATATCCTTTCGCCCATGAATAACACCAAGCGCAAAATCAACTACGTGGGCAAGACCGCCAAGGTGCGCAGCACCTTTGAAGACCAGCAACTTCCCGACGGCCTGCCCGAAGGTTCGGCGGTGAAGATCGTCGGCTTTGATCCCGGCCACTTCGATGTCCTCCACAAGGGCCGGCGTTTCAAGATCTCCATGGCCTGCGTGGAGAACCTGCACCAGTTGTGGAATTGAGACGCTCAGGCATTTCCGATGCCGACGCTCGTTAATCGCGACGCTCTGCGCTACTGGCAGACGAAATGATACTTGCCGCTGCCGAGGGTGAGTGAGTTGCAGGGGGCTTTCAGTGACTTGCCGTTCTCGATGACTTGTCGTTTGGGGGTAAACGGGAAAACCACCGTGGCCGTGGTGTTCGCCGGGATTTCAATCTGCCAGTCAAAGGTGTCGCCGTCCTTGTGCCATTCGCTGGAGATCAAACCGTAGGGCGAGCGGTGCGTGGCCTGCACAAACTTCAAATCACCCACGGGCAGCGGTTGCATGATGATGTGTTTGAAGCCGGGTTGTTCCGGGTCGGCTTTGATGCCAGCAAGGTTTTCGTAAAACCAGATGACGAGGTCGCCGACGAGCATGACGTGGTTGCCCGAATTCATCGTGGGATCGGCGGTGTTGCCGTTCCACAATTCCCAGATGGTCGTCGCTCCGTTCGCGAGCATGTAACCCCAGCCGGGATATTCCTTCTGCGCGGCGATGGTGTAGGCGAGATCGGCGCGGCCATGTTCAGTGAGGACGCGCATGAGGTGTTGTCCGCCGACGAGGCCGGTGCCAATGTGACCATGTGTTTCGTTTTCAATCTTGTCCACGAGATGATTGAACACGGGCCCGATCATGTCGCCCGGCACGAGGTCGAAGGCGAGCGGCAGAACGCAGGCGGTCTGCGAGCCGTTGTCGTACTGGCCTTTTTCGCGATTGAGAAATTTGTGGTTGAACGCGGTCTTCACGTCGTCCGCCCACTTCGCCAGTTTCGCGGCCTCGTCGGGCTTGCCCAGCAGGCGGGCGTAGCGTTCCACGAGTCTCATGTCGTAGTAGTAATAAGACGTGGCGAGGAGGGCCTTGTCGGTCTGGCGCGCGGGGTCTTTGGAGTGGATCAAT
>JANYDP010000024.1 GCA_025363535.1 Verrucomicrobiota bacterium
CAGGCGTGCCTCGATCATCTGCCCGACTGCGGCTTCAACGTGCTGAACTGGGGCAAACAAACCGACATCGCGGAAGTGAAAGACCGCGTGGGCGACCGCATGTGCTTGATGGGAAATGTGAATCCGCTCGAAGTCGGCGTGCGCGGCACGCCAGCGGAAGTGCGCGCGGCCACGCTGGACGTTTTGGAAAAAGGCGGCGACCGCGGCCTGATTTTGTCCGTCGGCGGCGGCACGAGTCCGGGCATGCCGAAACAAAACATTCTGGCGATGCTGAAGGCGTTGGAGGAATTTAATTCAGCCAGAGCCAGGTGAACATAAATTGACACCTATAACGAAACCCGTTATAGCTATAACAATGATACGCAGCTTCGCCTGTCCCGAGACGGAAAAGCTGTTCAACGACGAGGCTTCGCGGCGGCTGCCGTCGCAGATTCACCGCGTGGCGCGGCGGAAATTGCTGCTGCTGAACCAGGCTCGCAGCCTGACCGATCTGCGCGTGCCGTATGGCAATCATCTGGAAGCGTTGAAAGGCGACCGCAAGGGCCAGCACAGCATCCGCGTCAATGATCAATGGCGCGTGTGTTTCCGTTGGCACGGCGAGGATGCGTTCGATGTCGAGATCGTGGATTATCACTGACTCACTGACGAAATATGAAAACGACCAAACTTGCACCGATTCATCCGGGAGAAATCCTGCGCGAGGAATTCATGACGCCACGCGGCCTGTCGCAGAACGCGCTGGCGCGGGCACTGAACGTCCCGCCGCGCCGCATTAACGAGATCGTGCTGGAAAAGCGCGGCATCACGGCGGACACGGCGCTGCGGCTGGCGCGGTATTTCGGCACGAGCGCAGAAATGTGGACGGGTTTGCAAGCCGATTACGATTTGCGGCTGACACGTTATGAAAAGCAAAAACAAATCGAGCGGGATGTAGTTCCGCTGACCGCTCCCGAGTTTGCGCTGGCATGAAATTAAATCACGACATCGGCGGCGGCACGAGTCCCGGCATGCCGAAACAAAACATTCTGGCGATGCTGAAGGTGTTGGAGGAATTTAATGGGAAGAAATAAATACTTATCGTGGCTGAAGAAAATCTAAAACCAAAGCGCCTGGACGAACGCTTATTTGAACGAACTGCGTTCATTCTGCCGTGGTTTGTTTTCTTGGTGTTGGTTGTGCGCTTCGTGAGTTGGCCAATTCGGAATTTTGTTCTTGTTTGCTGGGTTTATGGCAGCAACGCCTATTTTCATGACGGCATCCGCGTTTTGTCGGTCAAACCAATTCGCTTTTCCAATGGAGTTCGAGTTCCAACGCTTCCAGATTTGGTCACAGGGTTTGGAGCACTTTTTATCACGGTTATTGGACTTACAGCGCTGCTGGCGCTTGGTTTGAGATTTTTTGAGCGGCGTTCTGAACAGAAAAAACAAAACGTAGTTCGGTGAGATGACTATGACGTTTCCATCAATTCGTTCTCAATGAAAAACGCAAAGACGCAAAGTTGCCAAGTCGCAAAGAATTTTATTTCAGAATTTTTTCTTTGCGTCTCCGCGTCTTTGCGCCTTTGCGTTAAAAAACTTTGTGTCTAATTAAGTCTGTTCGGTAATAATCTCAAAGTTGTCACCAAACATTTGAAACCAATTATGACTGAAGAAGAAAAACAGGCGCAGATTGCTGAATTCAAAAAAATTCCAAAACCCGTCCAGATTGCGGTCTTGTGGGCTTTCGCACTTGGCCTCATCACGCTTGTTCGGATGCCAGCCGGTGCTTATGCCATGCACATGTCTGTTAGCAAAACATTTTTCTATGGATTGCTGATGTTATTTTGGTTTGTCGTGGCTGGCAGTTCACTTTACAAACGAAGCCGTTGGGGTTACTTGGGGCTTATTGTGCTATCGCTGCTTCCTATGCTCGGCGTTTTTGGTCGGTCACTTCACTTGCTACGCTTGATTTTGGAAGGACAGATTGCATCAAATTGGCCGGAAACTATTCTTTGTGTTGTTTGCTTTGTTCAGTTTCTAACGACGCTTGTGCTGTTCCGATATTTGTTCTCGAAAGGAGCAAGAGATTTTGTTTGGAAGCCAGCGGCGTGAATTTTTCCAAATGAAAAACAACCAACACCCAACATCAAACAACCAACATCCAATGGTTGTTCATCGCGCGTTCACTGGATGTTCGATGTTGAATGTTGGTGGTTGGATGTTATCCGTTCCCACAATCCCAACGGGATTGCAGCCATCAGCCCAGGGTTGGCCGCGCCAGCGGAGCGCGG
>JANYDP010000048.1 GCA_025363535.1 Verrucomicrobiota bacterium
GGAACGGTTGCTGCCGTGGCACGCCGCGCAAATTTGGCCGTAAATCTGTTGTCCGCTGGAGAGCGGCGCACCACCGGCGGGTTTGGTTTCCACCATCGTGAGAATCCACGGCATCTCGTTCGCGTTGACGTAGAGAATGCCGTGCGGATCCACCGCCGCGCCGCCCCACTCCGCGCCACCATCGAAGCCGGGAAAAATGATCGTGCCTTCGCGGCTCGGCGGCATGAATTGGGTGTGCGGACGCACTCTCACAAAACGCTCAAGGACCGACTTGCGGCCTGTGGGTGAAATGTCCGTGATCTGATCCGCTGAAAAAACTTGCCGCGTAAACGGCGCGGGCTTCAGCGGCAGTGGCTGCGTCGGCCAGGCGGATTCGCCCTGCAAATCAGAACCGGGCATGGCGCGTTCTTCGACGGGGAACAACGGTTCGCCGGTTTCGCGGTTGAACACAAAGACGTAACCGGACTTGGTCACCTGCGCCACCGCGTCAATGGATTTTCCGTTGCGCTGGACGCGGAGAAGATTCGGCGGCGCGGGCAGATCGCGGTCCCACAAATCGTGATGGATGAACTGATAATGCCAGAGTTGTTTGCCGGTGGCGGCGTCGAGCGCGAGCAGGCAGTTGGCGAAAAGATTCTGACCGAGCCGGTTGCCGCCCCAAAAATCGAACGCGGCTGAACCGGTGGGCACGAACACGATTCCACGCTGCTCGTCCAGCGCCATGCCCGCCCAACAATTCGCGCCTCCGATGAATTTCCACGCGTCGGGGGGCCACGTTTCGTAACCCGTCTCGCCGGGATGCGGGATGGTGTGAAAAATCCAGACCATTTTCCCGGTGCGAATATCGTAGGCGCGGATGTGTCCCGGCGCGGCCGGACCCGGCCCTTCAGCCACGCGTGTTCCCAGGATCAAGAGATCGTGAAAGACAATTCCCGGCGTGTTGGCCAGCACGTAAAGCTGGCTGGTGTCGCGGCCGAGACCTTGCTTGATGTCCACCCGGCCGCCGTCGCCAAAGGAGGGAATGAGCCTACCGCTGCTGGCATCAATCGCGTGGAGAAATTGTCCGGCGGTGAAAAGAATCCGACGATCTTCCCCGTCCGCCCAATAAACCACGCCGCGATTCACACCGAGCGAACTGTTCCCGCCGCCGCCCGCGAAAGGATCGAAACGCCAAAGCTCTTTGCCCGTGGCTGCGTCAAGTGCGAGCAACTTCAACTCCGGCGACGTGCCGTAGAGCACACCACCGAGGATGAGCGGATTGCACTGAATCTGCGACCGACCGTCAGGCCGCGCGTCGCCGGCATGATATGTCCACGCGACTTGCAGGCGGGTGACGTTTTTGACGTTGATCTGTTTGAGCGACGAGTAATGGCTGCTTTCGGCGTCGCCGAGATACGTCGGCCAATCCTTCGATTCGCTCGCACAAGTGGTGATCGCCAGCGCCAGTTGCAGCAAACAGACGAGAGGACTCCTTGATTCCTTTTTGGCCTGTTTCATCATAAAGATCAGCTTCGATTAGTGACTCACTTCGGCACATTCGGAAACACCACATCCGCCGACATGCCGGCGCGGAGATCGTTGCTGGCGTTGTCCAGCCGCACCTTCACGCCGAAGACCTGCTTGATGCGTTCGTCCACGGTCTGCACGTTGCGCGGCGTGAACTCGGCGGCGCGGGCGATCTGCTCGACCACGCCTGCGAAATCTTTGCCGGGAAACGAATCCACTTGCACGTTTGCTGAATCGCCGAGCTTGATGTGGCCGAGCCACGGTTCCGGCACGAACACGCGCACCCAGAGATGGTTCGTCAGCAGCAGCGTGGCGACGCCCTGGTTCGGCGCAAGCACGTCGCCGACTTTCACGTTCAACACTTCCAGCACGCTGTCGGACGGGGCGGTGATTTTCATTTCACGGAGTTGCGAATCCAGTTCGGCGAGTTGCGCGCGGGCTTGGGAGATTTGTTCCGGCCGCGTGCCGGCGAGCAGGAGATCGTAACGGCTCTTCGCGGCGGCGGCGGTTTTTTCCAGCCATTGTGCGCGGGTGGCCAGTTGATCGCGTTCGGTGACGGAAATGGTTTTCTGTGCAAACAATTCCTCGGCGCGTTTGGCGTCGGCACGGGCTTGCTCCAAATTTGCCGACTGCGCTTCCCACTCGGCTTTGACGGCGGCGATTTCCTGCGGACGCGGGCCGGCTTCGAGTTCGGCGAGTTGCGCGGCGATGCGCTCGCGGCGGGCGGGCAGTTCGGCGGCGTTCAGTTCGGCGAGCATCTGGCCGGCCTTGAGCGAATCGCCCTCCCGCGCGGAAATTTTTTCGACGCGCCCGCCGTAGCGCGAGGCGACGCGGACTTCGTCGGTCTCAATGGTGCCGGAGACGAGGTTGTCGGCGCGGTGGGTTGGGTTGCAGGCGGCGAGGAGAAGGGTCAGCGCCAGAACGACCGATTGAGTGATGGCTTTCATTTCCAATTAGAGGCGAAGCTAACAGCCGCCGCCGGCGGCAGCAAGTTCCGGCGGGGCGGACGCCAACCCGCAACCGGACAATCTAGCGGCGGTATCTTTCCGTGCTGATGTCCTCATACAAGTCCAAGCCGACCCGGAAATTTCCGCGCTTGGTTTGAAATTCGCATTCGTTAGCTCTGCTCGGCAAGGCTCGGCAAGCGAGCAGGGGTTCCTTCGCCGCTGGACTTCAAACGGGGGTTCCGGCATTTTCAAAAGCAATTACATGGACGAACAACCGCAAACTCCAGGCAAACCGCCGGTGCCGCCGCCCGCCACCTCGCTCGCCGCGCGGCTGTTGAATGTGTTTGCCACGCCGGGCGAAGTCTTCGAAGAGGTGCAGGCCGCGCCGCCCACGACGGCCAACTGGCTGGTGCCCGCGATCCTGGCCGCCCTGGTGGGCGTGGCGGTGGTGCTCATCCAGTTTGCGCAGCCGGCGTTCGCCCAGCATTTCCGCGAGCAGTCGGCGGGCACTTACGATGGCATGGTCAAGGCCGGTAAAATGTCGCAGGCCGATGCGGACAAGTTTGTGGGCATCATTGAAAAAGTGGCGCAGCCGGCCGGTTGTGCGGCCGTGGTGGCGGGGAGTTTTGGCCGCGTGTTTTGGTGGGCCTTGGTGTTGTGGCTGCTCGCGCTGGTTTTTTTGAAAACAAAATTCAGCTACCTCAAAGCCGTGGAGGTGGCGGGGCTGGCCTCGATGATCAGCGTGCTGGGAAGCATCGTCGCACTCCTGCTGACGGTGAATTTCGGCAAGGAGTCCGCACCCAGCCTGGCGCTGGCCGTCACGGATTTCAATCCGAAGAACCCGGTGCATCTGGCGCTCGCGGCGGCGAACGTGTTCGACTTTTGGATCCTCGGCGTCATGGGCGTCGGTCTGGCGGCTGGCCCGGGTGCCGTTTGCGCGGGCGTTTTTTTTGGTGGCCGGCTACTGGCTGGCCCTGCTGGTGTTCCTGATTTCCCTCGGCACCGTGATCGGTCGGCTCGGGGGAATGAAATAGCCGCCAGTGATTTTCCCGGAACAAAACCGCCGGCAAACTGTCTGCAATTACCACTGTTATGTCCAAGAGCAACAAAGGCAAAAAGATCGTCATCTTCACCGTCATCGGCGTCGCGCTGATCGCCCTGACGGTGACGGCCATCTTCAAAAAGAAAGAGGTCGTCATCACCGTGCAGACGGAAAAAGTCGCGCGCCGCAACCTCACCGAACTCGTCGTGGCCAATGGCAAAATTCAGCCCGTGATGCAGGTGGTCATCAGCCCGGAAGTCGCGGGCGAAATAACCGGGCTGCCGGTCAAGGAGGGCGACCACGTCAAGAAGGGCGACCTGCTGGTGCAGATCAAGCCCGACAACTACCAGGCCAGCCGCGATTCCGCCGAGGCCAGCTACCGATCCGCCATCGGGAGCAAGGATCTCGCGCAGGCGCAGCTCGACAAGGCCGAGGCGGAGTTCAAGCGGAACCAGGAATTGTTCAACCGCAAACTCGTGTCCGACTCGGTTTTTCTGGAATTCAAAACGGCCTACGAGGTGGCCAAGCTCCAGTACGAAAATTCCATTCATCAAAGCGACCAGGCCAAGTTCGGCCTCGCCAAGGCCGCGGATGATTTGAGCAAGACCACCATCCTCGCGCCGATTGACGGCACGGTGTCGCGGCTCAAGTCGCAGCTCGGCGAGCGCGTGCTGGGCACCTCCTTCAACATGGGCACCGAGATCATGACCATCGCCAACCTTAATGAAATGGAGGCCCGCGTGGACATCGGCGAAATGGACGTGGTGCTGATGAAGCCCGGGCAGATCGCGCATCTCGAAGTGGACGCCTTCAAGGATCGGAAGTTCACGGGCATCGTCACCGAGATTGCCAACTCTGCCAAGGGCCTCGGCCAGTCCGCCCTGCAATCCAGCAGCCAAGATGCGACGAAGTTTGAGGTTCGCCTTCGCGTCCAGGAAACCGAGGTTTTTCGTCCGGGCATGTCGGTGAACGCGGAAATTGAAACCCGCTCGCGTACCAACGTGCTGTGTGTGCCCATCGCCAGCGTGACGACGCGCCTCCCAAAAGACGCCAAGACGAATTCCGCCAGCAGCGGCACGAATGCGCTCGCCGCTTCAACCACGGTGACCAACCCGCCCACCAGCACCGCAAAAGCGGAGAAGAAGCCGAAGGACATCGAGGTCGTGTTCGCGGTCGAGGGTGACCACGCGCAGATGGTTCCCGTGAAGCGCGGCATCGGCGACGACAATTATTACGAGATCGTCGAGGGCATCGAGGAAGGCCGGGAGATTGTCTCCGGCAACTTTCGTGCGATCCGCGATTTGCAGGACGGCAAGAAAATCGTCAAGGGCAAGCCTGTCGAGGAAACCGAGAAAAAGACACCGTGAGCCTGATTCGTTTAGAAAAAATTTCGCGCCGCTACCAGATGGGCGCGGAGACCGTCCACGCCTTGCGCGAAGTCTCGGTGGAAATCCAGCGCGGTGAATACGTCGCCATCATGGGGCCGTCTGGCTCCGGCAAATCCACCTTGATGAATCTGGTCGGCTGCCTCGACACGCCCACCTCCGGCCAGTACGAACTCAACGGCCACCAGGTCGCCGCGATGGACGACAACCAGCTCGCCGAAATCCGCAATCGCGAGATCGGTTTTATTTTTCAGACGTTCAATTTGCTCCCGCGTTCCGATGCTTTGCGCAACGTGGAGCTGCCCTTGATTTATTCTGGCATCCGGTCGGATGAACGGCGACAGATCGCGTTGCAGGCCTTGTCCGACGTGGGTTTGGCGGATCGCGTGCATCACAAGCCGAATGAGATGTCCGGCGGCCAGCGTCAGCGCGTCGCGATTGCGCGGGCGCTCGTGAACAAGCCTTCGATCCTGCTGGCGGACGAGCCGACCGGCAACCTGGATTCCAAAACCGGCGCGGACATCATGGCGTTGTTCGAACAACTGTCCGTGCGCGGCAACACCATCATCATTGTGACGCACGAGGAAGACGTGGCCCGCCAGGCGCGGCGCATCATCCGCATCCGCGACGGGCTGATCGCCAGCGATGAACAATCCGGGCGGGCGAACTGAAGCTCTGAGCGAAGTTGTGAAACATCGAATATTGAACACTGAACTTCCAACATCGAAAGCTGGCAGTGCCCGCGTCGATGCACTTGGATGTTCGGCGTTCAATGTTCGATGTTCGATGTTTTCCCATTTCCATTCCCGATGAATTTCCTCACCGAACTGCGCGAAGGCCTGGGCATTTCTTGGAGCGCCATTCGTGGCAACAAGCTGCGTTCCGTGCTGACGACGCTCGGCATTGTCATCGGCATCGTCACGGTCACGTTGATGGGCACGGCGATCCAGGGGTTGAACGGCGCGTTTCTGAAAAATGTTTCCAGCATCGGCGCGGATGTTTTTTATGTGGAACGCTTCGACTGGTTTGGCGGTTCGGAAAACGCGTGGCGCAAGATGCAGAAGCGACCTAAAATCACGCTCGTCCAGGAACAGGCGTTGGAACGGCAACTCACGCTGGCCCGTGCCGTCGCGCCCGTGGCTTACTCCGATGAGGCCGTGAAATACCAGAAACGCCGCGCGGGCAGCGTCCGCATCATCGGCACCACGGAACAATATGTCTTCACCAGCAGCGTGGCCGTGGCGTCGGGCCGCTTCCTCTCCACTGGTGAAGCCGGGGGTGGTCGGCCCGTTTGCGTCATCGGTTCGGAGGTGGCCACGAATCTTTTTCAAGCGGCGGATCCGCTGGGCCAGCGCATCACGATCGATGACCGGCCCTTTGAAGTCATCGGTGTGCTGGAACATCAAGGCAGCTTTCTCGGCCTGTTCAGCCTCGACAACCAGGTGATCGTGCCGTTGCCGCAGTTCACCTCCGCGTTCTGGCGCAACCCGGATTATCAAATTCAAGTGAAGGTGAAATCCCCGGATGAAATGGACGACGCGAAAGAGGAGCTGCGCAGCACGCTGCGGAAAATCCGCCGGCTCGCGCCCGAAGACGTGGACAATTTCGGCATCAACCAGCAGGATCAATTTGTGGCGTTGTTTCATCGGCTCGGCGGCACCATTGCGGCGGTCGGATTGTTCGTCACCGGCCTGTCGCTCTTTGTCGGCGGCATCGGCATCATGAACATCATGTTTGTGTCCGTCGCGGAACGGACGCGCGAGATTGGCATCCGCAAGGCCATCGGCGCCAAGCGGCGCACCATCCTCGTGCAGTTCCTGCTGGAGGCGGCCACCATCTGCCTGATCGGCGGCCTGATCGCGCTCGGCATCGCGTGGCCGCTCACTTTGCTCATGCAAAGCTTTCTGCCGGCGACGATGTCGTTGCTGGTGGTGAGCATTGCGTTGCTCGTGTCGCTGCTTACCGGGTTGCTGTCCGGCTTCTTTCCCGCGTGGCGTGCGGCGCGGATGAATCCGGTGGATGCTTTGAGGAATGAGTAGCATGAAAACCAAAGGCACCACCGTTCTCCTTGCCGAAGTCCGCGAAAGCTTCCACATGGCCATCGGGGCGATTGCCGCGCACAAGCTGCGCTCGGCGTTGACACTGCTCGGCGTTCTCATTGGCGTGTTCTCCATCATCGTCGTGATGACCGCGATGCGCGTGTTGAAAAACAACATCGAGTCCGAGCTGAGTTCCCTGGGCAGTTACACCTTCAAGATTCAGAAATGGCCGGAGCTTCAGTTCGAGGGGCCGGCGGGCTGGGAGAAATATCGCCGCCGCCAACCCCTCACCTTCGCCCAGGGCAAGCGGCTCGCGGAAAAAACCACGCTCGCCGTCAGTGTCGGCATGGAGACCAGCTTCTGGGCCGGGGAAGTCGAGACGCGCTTCAACAAGAGCGCGCCCACCGTCACGTTGCTTGGTGAAACTCCCGGCAGCTTTCCCGCGCACAACTGGATTCTCGCCGATGGCCGGCCGTTGTTCGACACCGATGTGGACAGCACGCGCGATGTCTGCGTGCTCGGGGCGGGTCTCGCTAAAACCATTTTCCCCAACGTGGCTCCGGTGGGTGAGAAGGTGAAGTTCGACGGCATCAACTACTCCGTCATCGGCGTGCTGGAATCAAAGGGCGGCGCGATCAGCGGCGACCAGGACAACTTCGCCGTCATTCCCATCACCACCGGGCTGAACCGTTACGGCCGCTTCTGGCGCAGCCTTACTTACCTTGTGCAGGCGCGCGATCAGGCGAGTTACGACGAAACGATGGATCAAGTGCGCGGCCTCCTGCGCACGACGCGCAAGGTGCTGCCGGGCAAGGACGATGATTTCGAGATCATGTCCAATGACTCCATCATCTCGCAGTTCAACTCGCTCACGCTGGCGGTGCGCGTGGGCGTGGCGGTGGTCAGCTCCATTGCGCTGCTCGCGGCGGGCATCGGCATCATGAACATCATGCTCGTGTCCGTGACCGAGCGGACGCGGGAGATCGGCATCCGGCGGGCGATTGGCGCGAAGAAGCGGAACATCATGACGCAATTCATCATGGAGGCGGTGGTGTTGTGCGAGATTGGCGGGGCGGCGGGCGTGGTGTGCGGCATCCTGGGCGGCAACGCCACGGCGTTCTTCTTGAAATTGCCGCCGGTGGTGCCGGTGGACTGGATTGTGATCGGCCTGGTGATTTGTTCCTTCGTGGGGATTGTGTTTGGCACGTACCCGGCGTGGAAGGCGGCGAACCTGGACCCGATTGAATCGTTGCGCTACGAGTAGCGGTGGCGGGGGCATTAACTCAGGCCACCAACGTCTCGGTCCGCCTCAAAATATCAGCCGTCAAGCATGGACAGAATGTGGGATTCCTCTGGATACTTTGGCCGTATTTCCCTCAAAAGTGACGATTTTCCGGGTTTTCATGACTCTTTCCCGCCTTTTTCCGGTTAAAACGGAACAATCTTAACTAAAAACAGAAGGTTTATGATGATAAACGCGACATTTTAGATCAAGATCGGAACGTTCTTGATCATAATCGCGACGTTTTAGATGAAAAACGGAGCAGTTTTGATCAAAACTCTTCCATTCTTGATCATTCCCGAAGCGTTTTTAATCAAGATGGCTCCGTTTATGATGATAAACGCTCCCATCATCATCATGTTTGTTCCAATCTTGATGATGATTCCTCCGGGTTCGTCTTAATCCGGGTTGTCCTTGAGCCAGGCGGCCATCTTGTCGTGCCACTTGGCCCAGTCGGTGCCGTAATCCTCGTCGAGGAAGAGGGCGAGAATGTCCTTGGCTTCGTCGGCCTTGGGATGGTTGAGGGTTTGCGCGACTTCCAAGAGCGCGGGGAGTTTCAGCGAGTTGGGCCGGTTCAAGGCGTCGGCCAAAAGCGTGTCGAGCGTGTCGTCGGGCAGGGCGGGGTTCTTGAGAAGTTCGGCGAGGGCGGCGTAGGCGGCGTCGGTGGTGAGGTTGGACAGGTGCTGGGCGACTTCGGCTTTGGCGTCGTCGGGCACATGGGGGAAGAGGGCGAACAGGCGCGGGACTTTGTTGGTCTCGTCGGTGTCGGCACCGAGGATTTCGTCCACCTTTTCCTCCCAGTTGGTGACGATGCCGGTGCTGGCTTCGGTGCCGGGGATGATTTCAGTGGCGGCGGTCTCGGGTTTCGCGTTGGTCTCGGGTTGGACGGCGCGGAGCGGGGCGGGAATCGTGGCGGTGCTGTGGGCATCGGCGGCGGCGCTGGGCGGGGTGGGTTCGTGGCGGGTCTTGGCCGCATGGCCGCCAGCCAAGATGCCAATGAGCGCGCCGAGGATGAGGACGACGGCCATGATGCCAAGCACGAGGAAGATTTTGGGAATCTTTTGCATGTCAATTTGTTTGCGGAAACAGTTTCGTCAGTTTGCGACGGGAATCAAATGTATTTCAACGGCGCACCGGCCGGGGGTGGTGCTTCAGCTTTGGAACTGCAGTTCATACAAGCGTTGGTAAACCCCGTCGCGAGCCAATAGTTCCGCGTGCGTGCCGGTCTCCACGAGGCGGCCTTCGCTCATGACGAGGATGACATCGGCTTTCTGGATGGTGGAGAGGCGGTGGGCGATGCAGATGGTGGTGCGGCCTTCCATGAGTTTGTCGAGCTCGGCCTGGACGAGGCGTTCGGATTCGGTGTCGAGCGCGCTGGTGGCTTCGTCGAGGACGAGGATGGGGGCGTTCCGCAAAATGGCGCGGGCGATGGACAGCCGTTGCTTCTGTCCACCAGAAAGATTGACGCCCTTTTCACCGACGCTGAATTCGTAGCCTTTTTCTTTTTGGATAATGAATTCGTGGGCGTTGGCGGACTTGGCGGCGGCTTCGATCTCGGCATCGGTCGCGCCGGGGCGACCGAGGGCGATGTTGTTGCGGATGGTGTCGTTGAAGAGAATGATTTCCTGGGTGACGAGCGCGATCTGGTTGCGCAAGTCTTTCGCGGCCACCTGCCGGATGTCGGTGCCGCCAATGCGGACGGTGCCGTGTTGCGGATCGTAAAAGCGGAGCAGAAGATTGGTGAGGGTGGTCTTGCCGGAGCCGCTGCTGCCGACGAGGGCGACGAGTTGGCCGGCCTTGACGGTGAGGTTGATGCCGCGCAAGACGGGCTTCTCGCCGTAGTTGAAATCCACGTTGTCGAATTGGATGTCGGCGTTGCGCGCGTTGATCGGCACGGGGTTCGGCGAGTCCTGGATGTCGCTCTGGGTTTCGAGGAGTTGGAAGACGCGTTCGCTGGCGGCTTCGGCTTGATGCAGTTGGTTGTGCAGGCGGGTCAGCGATTTGATGGAGGGATACAGCATGACGATGCTGAGGACGAAGGCCAGGAAGTCTTCGGGCTTGGGACGCTTGGCCAATTCGCCATGTTCAAAGTAAACCAGCACGAGGGCAATGCCGATGGCCGCGAGCAGTTCCATGGTCTGGCTGGGAATCTCGTTGGCGCGCAGGACGCGCATCGTCTGGCCGATGAATTTGCGCGTGGTGGTTTTGAACTGGCCGAGGACGGTGTCCTCCAGGTTGTAGGCTTTGATGATGCGGTTGCCGGTGAAGGACTCGTGCATCAGTTTGGTGAGATCGGAAGTGTGGCTTTGCACCGCGCGGGCGGAGCGGCGCACTTTGCGGCCGAAAATAAGCATCGGCACCACGCACACGGGCATCACGACCACGGAAACGAGCAGCAGCTCGGGTTGCAACGCCAGTTGAATCCCCAGCAGCACGAGGATGGTCATCGGATCCTTGAACAGGGAGGCGAACGAATTGCCGATGATTTGGTAGAGCATCGCCGTGTCGCTCGAAACCCGGGCGATCAAGGCGCCCGTGCTGGTGCGGCTGAAGAAACCGAGCGACAAATGTTGCAGATGGCCGAAGAGCTTGGTGCGGATGTCGGCGACGGCGTTGGCCGCGACCCAGTTTGTGAGATAGACGCTCAGATAGCCGAGCACCACCCGGACGAGCATGATGGCCGGAATCGTGGTGAACAGGAGCATCCACCCCAGATGGTCGTGGTAGGCGGGGGCGGTGAACTCCGGCACGTTTTTGATGATCGCATTGGCCAGCGGTTTGAAAGCCGCAGGCGCATTGGTCAGATGGTCGTGGAAGTGGGTCGTGCCGCGCGTCGTTTCGGTGCTGCCGTAGATCAAACCCACCACGCTTTTGATGATGAGGATTAAAACCCCGTTAGACATTCCGTACACGATGCCGCAAACCGAGCCGAGGATGAATCTCGTCCGGTACGGTCGCATGTAGAACCAGAGTCGCCGCAGGAAAATCTTCATGAGCGGGCCGAGTATGTTGGGCGCGCCGGGGGGAGGCGAGATTTTT
>JANYDP010000055.1 GCA_025363535.1 Verrucomicrobiota bacterium
CATTTTTTTGTAGTGCGCCACTTCCATCTGTGCGACCGACGATGGAAAAACATTCAGGCCGAGAATTTTGTCCCAGACCAAATTATATTTCTGGCTCCATGTGTTCGGCTTGTCGAACGCGAGGCGGAAATGATCGCCGTCCGCCGCCACTTTCACCCAATGTTCTGCGTCCACTTTGGCGAGCTGCGCATATTTTTCTGCGTTCACTTTGTCGCCGCGTTGCTTGCACAAATCGCCGTAAGCCGCGAGGCCGAGAATCGCCTTCACCGAGAGATTGGCATTGTGCGCCAAGTGTCCCATGAAGTCATCGGTGCAAAGCTGTTCTTCGGGATCGAGGCCGTATTGCTCCAGATACTTTGCCCACTCGGTGAGCTTTGGCCACCACGGGTCGAGCCATTTGGAATCGCCCTGAATCTGCGAAACCGCGTCGCAGAGAATCAGCATGTTGCCGCTCTCCTCGACGGGCATCCCTTCGCCGCCGTCATCCGTGCCGCGCGCAATCGGGTAAGTGCCGAGATCATGCGGCGCGTTCGGAAATTTCCAGTGCCACGACGATGCGTAACTCAAGATCGGCACGAGCGTGGCCTTCGCGAGCGTGGGACTCAACAAAACCCACTGCGGACCCATCGGGAAAAAAACATCCACCGTGGCGATGTCGCCGTTGCTGGTATTTTCCTTGGTGAAGAACAACGGCTGCTTGTTCGCATCAGCGGCGAGACCGCAAGCCGCGACGCATTGGCGATAAGCCAGCGCCACCATCTGCGCGTATTTTGCCCCGCCAACTTTCGTGGCATCGGCTGTCAAATCGGCGTCAAACTTCGCGCAACGTTCCGTGAGCTTCGCGTAATCGCGCGAGGCTTTTGACAACATCGTCGTCGCCGTCGCGCCGTTGCGTTTCCAAAACGGCAACAGTTTTTTTCCGAAATACTTGATCGCGACGATTTCGTCGTAGGCCACGATGACCTGCCGCGTCACGGGTTTGGACGAAACTTTTCCGAGATCGAAAGTGAATGCCATTACCGGCTGCTCGTCGTTTGCGGCGCGCGGCTTCCGTGTGTCGTCGTGCGACGGAAGTTTGCCGGTGGAAACGAATTCATTCAGCAATGCAGCGTCGGCGCCGATGGTCGCTTGCGAATGTTTGCCAATCGCCGCAGCGTAAGCGTAGCCCCAGTTGATGCGGTGATCGTCGCCCGACGAGCCAACGACCGGCTGTTCCACCGTGCCGATGCGGAGCGCGGTCAGGTCGCCCGCTTTTTCGCGCGCCCATTCGACGGCTTCATTGTGCCGGTTGACGGTGAGTTGTGAACTCGTGCTGTCGTAGAGCGCGACGTCATGATTTTTTCCATCCACCGAACGCACCTGCCAGGTGAGATAGCTCAACGGCAGCGCGAGCGCGTCCAAATCATCCGGCAACGCGGGCGTCATGAAAGTCAGCGTGACGTGAACCTGGGCGTTCTCGAATTCGTAAATGCTGCGCGTCGGCGTGACCGTCAGGCCGGTCTGCGGCAACGGCGGCACGTTCGTCGGGTCGTTGCCCATGAGCCGGAACGTCTGGCCGTCCACGCGGATCAGGCTGACGAGCGGATGTTCGCGCCGCGTCCAATGCTGCGTGGCGCGGTCGGTGAGATGATCGGCGGGCGACCAGATGCTCAAAAAGGGATCGAACGTGACGAGCGGCACGGCGGGCGGGCGAAACGATTCCGCCGCAGGGGCGACCGCAGCGATCACAAAGGCGACCAACAGGATCAACGAGCTTTTTTTCATAAATTGCAAAGTGAGACACCGCACCCAAAGGAAACTTCCTCCGGTGCCTTGGAACACAGACGTACGGTAAAGAAATCCATTCACCGAAGCATGTGGCATGTATTGGCCACAGATTTTTCGCAAGCGGCACCTGCCCGCAACGCCGGCAACCCACCCGCGCCCGCACCGTCCTGAAAAAATTTGTGGCCAATACATGCCACATGACCGCAGCAGGTATTTGGTTAAGCTTGTGACAAGCAAAACTTAACTGAGCCCGATTAAACCGGCCATCGCCGATGACGAACAAGCCGACCGCAGCCACGAATCATTTCTTCGCTTCATGAAACTGAAAACATTTTTCAACCGTTGCAGCGCGCCGGGCAGCGCGGTTTTGTTGTTGGCGCTTTGGATCAGCGCCGGCTGCGGAGACAGCGCATTGAAACTGACGGGCGACGAAAGCAAGGCCTTTGCAAGCGCACCCGCCGAGACGAGACAACTGTGGGAAAAAGCGCTGGCGGCTGAAAAGCAGAGTGATTTTGCAACCGGCCAGCAGGCGTTCGACAGCCTCGCACAAATGCCGTTGAGCGAGCCGCAACGACAGGCCTGGGAAAAAGCGTCCACGGCATTCGGCCTCCGGCTGTTCGAGGCAGCCAGAAAAAACGACCCGGCAGCCATTAAAGTCATCCAGGATTCAGCCCAAAATTCCCACCGCGGAAACCCCTCGGCCGGAAAAAAATAATCCGCCACCCGGCGAACAACCGGTCGGCCACCAAACCATTATGAAATTACCACCGCCTCAACCCGGAGCTAAAACCGGTTTCACTCTGATTGAACTCTTGGTCGTGATCGCCATCATTGCCATTCTGGCGGCCATGTTGTTGCCCGCGCTGTCCATGGCCAAATCGAAAGCCAAGCAAATCTCCTGCATCAACGGGTTTCATCAGATCGGGCTGGCGCTGTCCATGTACAACTCCGATTCCAAGCAGTATCCCGGCGACTATTCGGCGGTGCATAATTGTTACGTCTGGCCCACCCGTCTGCTGAGTCTGATGGGCAGCAATCGCAAAGCCTTCTCCTGCCCGGCAACGACCCCGATCTACTGGTGGGATCCCGCCGTCAACACCACCTTGGGCGGACAGGGGGAGGACGGGGTTTTCAGCGCTTACATCGTCACCCCCACATCGCGCTTTTCCATCGGCTATAATGACTGGGGCATAGACATTGGGCACAAACCTCAACTCGGCCTCGGTGGAGACGTGGATGGCGGTCTGTCTCAGGGGCCGGTTCGGGAGTCCATGGTCAAGCGGCCCTCCGACATGATCGCGCTGGGCGATGTGAAATCATCGGACATCGCCGCCGCACTAAACTTCGCCGCCAATCTGGATCCCTCCGCCGGCGGCAACCACACCGAGTGGCCCTCCAGCCGCCACAATCACAAGACCGACCTGCTGTTTGCCGATGGCCATGCTGATTCAGCCAAGCGGACTTCGCTCGTGGATCCAGCCAACTTGGAATGGCGCCGCCAATGGAATAACGACAACCTGGCCCACAATGGTACCGAGGGCGATGCGGCCGCCGGCGGTTGGTCAGCCAATGCCACCGCAGCTGCACTCCTCGACCAGTAGCGGACAAAATCTGTTTCGCACCATCTCAAGTCCGTCCATTGCCGGCTATTTGCGGGCTTCAGGATGGCCCGCCTCCGACAGCGCCTCGCGCACCCGCTCCAAAATCACTTCTGCCAGCAGCGGTTCAGTTCCCACGCCGCAGGAATACCACACCCGCTTTCCGTGGCGCTCCGTCGGGTTGCGCCACGTCGGCTGACCAGCCGCGAGCCGTTCCCGCACCACTCGCTCCGGTTCACCGAGCAGCACTGGAATGTCCTCTTGCGCGTGCAGCCCGTCGCTGATGAAAAACGGCACAACCACAATGTTCCGCGTCGGCGCGACCGCATAAACATCCGCAATACGCGGCGCCTCCTCCATGAACGCCGCGCGCACGTCCGCGTATTCGTTGCGCACACGGATTAATTCCACCTGTCGCTCGATGGACTTCCGGGAATTGTCGTTCTGCTCGGTTCCGTGTCCGGCGATGATCAGAGTGATGTCCGAAAGTTTTGGCGCGCGGGGAAAGGGATGTTTCTCCACGACCTCACGCGCCCGGGCAAGCAGCACGTTGGTCATGCTCGCGTGCGTGCCGACGGGACGGACGTAATGCGTGCTCCGTCTTGCGTGCTGCACGAAACGCGAGTGCGGATCGGCCGTCAGATTAAAACCGAGCGCGTGGGGAATGACGTTTTCGCTGAAGTAGCCTTCGCTGATGAACAGCGGCACGATGAAGACACGCGGCACGGTGAGCGACGGCAGGACGGTCTGAATCTGCGGCTCCTGTTTCCAGAACGCCTCGCGAACTTCGGCAAAGATTCTCCGGCGGCGCAACTCCGCCGCGTGCTGAAACACGGGCGCGGACGAATCCGCATTCTTCGTCGAACCATGACCAAGCAACACCAGTGCGGCCTGGGAAAAGTTTTCGTGCGCCACGCGCCCATCGTTGCCCACAACTTTCCAAATCGCAAGTTCGCACGGACGGATCGCTCTGTTAAGCAAGCGAACCCGCAACCCCGGACTGGACAAAAAAAGCGAGCCGTCGCCGGCTCGCTTGAAATGGGAACCTGAAAATTCTCAGCCGCCAACTTCGGCGCGCGCATCCGCCGCGAGCGCGGTGCTGAGATAACGTTCACCCGTCGAACAGGCGATGGTCACGATGGTCTTGCCCTTGTTTTCAGGACGTTTGGCGACTTCGATTGCGGCGATGACATTCGCGCCGGTCGAAATGCCCACGAGAATTCCTTCTTCCTTCGCGAGCCGACGCGCCATGGCGAACGCGTCGTCGTTCGAGACTTGGACGCACTCGACAATCTGCGGATTGCCGTTGGAATCCTTCAGATGAAGATTCTTCGGCACGAAGCCCGCGCCGGTGCCCTGGATTTTATGCGGCCCGGGTTTGACCGGTTGCCCGGCCAGTGTCTGCGAAATCACGGGGGAATCCTTCGGCTCGACCGCGATGGCCTGGAAGGAAGCCTTCTTCGGCTTGATGGCTTCGACACAACCGGTGATGGTGCCGCCGGTGCCGACCGCCGCGACGAGAATATCAATCTTGCCGTCGGTGTCTTCCCACAGTTCCACCGCCGTGGTCTTCGCGTGAATGGCCGGGTTGGCAGCGTTTTCAAACTGCTGCGGAATCCAGGAGTTCGGCGTCTCCTTGGCGAGCGCTTCCGCGCGGGCGATGGCACCCTTCATGCCTTCGGTGCCGGGCGTTAGGACGAGTTTCGCCCCAAGCATCGCCAGCAAGGTGCGGCGTTCGAGCGACATCGTTTCCGGCATGGTGAGAATAATCTTGTAACCCTTGGCTGCCGCAACGAACGCGAGCGCGATGCCAGTGTTGCCGCTGGTCGGCTCAATGATGACGGTTTCCTTTTTCAGCACGCCCCGCTTTTCGGCGTCTTCAATCATGGCCATACCGATGCGGTCTTTGACGCTGCCAAGTGGATTGAAAAACTCGCACTTCAACAGGACAGTGGCGGGCAGGCCAACGGTGACTTTGTTCAATTTGACGAGCGGCGTGCGCCCGACGGTTTCGACGATATTGTTGTAGATGCGTCCCATAATTTTCTTTTTTGATGGTTAACTTGGTCGGATTGTGGCGGAACGCAAAACCTCGGCAAGTATTTTTCTCAAAGGCAATTTGCTTTTGTCGCTTTGCGGCGACACGGCTTTCCGCTAAAACCTTCGCGCGATGTTTGAATTACTCAAGACCGATCCGTCCAGCAAAGCCCGTCTCGGCAAACTGACCACCGCCCACGGCACGGTGGACACGCCCGTGTTCATGTCCGTCGGCACCCAGGCCAGCGTGAAGGCGCTCGACCCGCGCGAGCTGCTGGAGATGGGCACGCAGATCATTCTCGGCAACACCTACCATCTCAACATCCGCCCCGGCATGGAAATCATCCGCGCGGCGGGCGGGCTGCACAAATTTATGAATTGGAATCTGCCCATCCTCACCGACAGCGGCGGCTTCCAGGTTTTCAGCCTCGCGAAAATCCGGAAGATCAAGGAGCACGGCGTGGAGTTCCGCTCGCACCTCGACGGCTCGCTGCTGTTTCTCGGACCGAAAGAGGCGATGGAAATTCAGCGCACCCTCGGCTCGGACATCGCGATGGTTTTCGACGAATGTCCGCCGCATGATGCGCCACCGAAGGAACAAAAACTCGCCGTCGAACGCACCATTCGTTGGGCACTGGAATGTCGCGCACAACCGCGTGCCGACGGCCAGAAAGTTTTCGGCATCGTGCAAGGCGGATCCAACGCGGCGTTGCGCGAGCAGTGCGCGAAAGCTTTGGTTGCGATGGAATTCGACGGCTACGCCATCGGCGGCGTGAGCGTCGGCGAACCGGAGCCGGAAATGATGAAGGCCGTCGAACTCGCCGAACCTTTTCTGCCCACGCACAAGGCGCGTTACGCGATGGGCCTCGGCACGCCCGCGCAAATGATTGAGTTGATCGCGCGCGGCGTGGACATGTTCGACTGTGTGCTGCCGACGCGCGTCGCGCGCAATGGCACGGCCTACACGCGCAAAGGCGCGCTCGGCATCAAGGGCGGCGGCTACAAACTGGATTTCGGGCCGATTGAGGAAGGCTGCGAATGTTATGCGTGCAAAAATTTTACGCGCGCTTATTTGAGGCATCTGCTCAAGGCAAATGAAATTCTTGGCCTGCGCATGTTGAGCGTCCACAACACGCACATGTATTTGCAGGTGATGAAGGATGTGCGCGCGGCGATTGCCAATGGCACGTTCGCAGAATTCCGCCGTGAGTTCATCGCCAACTTCCGCCCCTCCCAGAAGGTGATGCTGCAACGCACGGCGGCGGAGAGTCGGTAGGTAAAAAAAAGGACGAACCCCTTTACTTATGGTTTTCTTCCAGACCAGTCTTTTACTTTGCCTTCCCCGTTGTTCTCGACTCTACCATCCCCTTTAACGGCTCCATCAAAAGTAACTGTTCTGGTTATATCTCCTTTATAGCCATAATAAGCAATTGTCTCAACTTGCTTAAAATCAGAATCTGCCGCCGCCTGATACTTGCATGAACTGAACCCTCCAAGAAGGGCGACCGCTTCTGCGGCAGGCATTCCCACTTTCAATGCACCCCATTTTGTTTCATCCACTTCCGGAGCACTCCATCGAGCAGCAGCCTGTTGCATGCGTATTTGGTCTACCGCTTGATCGTAATGAATGGTAGGAGTTCTGGTACTTTGGGTATTAATGGGCTGTGTATTTTGGGTTTCTGCACAGCCGGTCAAGAAGATTCCTGCCAAGGTGACGAAGGTAAGTGCTTTCATGCATTTGATATTACGCTGGACATAAACGCTGTCAAGGGCCGCGCTTGTTTAGGGCGCGGCCACTACCTTTGCGTTTTCATCCAATTCCAACCGCAGGTAATCGTATTCAACCCCGCTCGTCAGGCCGCCGCCGGGAATGGTCAGCTTCAAAACATTTTCCCCCGCCTTCATCAACGAGGCATCGAAGGCGAGATCGCGTGCCACAACGGTGCCGCCGATGCCGTCGCGGTTGATCGTGGCGTTATAAACCAGACCGGTGACGCTCCCGATGGATTTTTCATTGATAGCCGCGGTGAGGCTGCGCGTGCCGACACCGCAGAGCGCCAGCCGCAGCGTCGCCTTGCCATGCGGCGCGTTGGGCAGATCAAACTTTACCGTCCAGGCCGTCTCGCGACCGAAGCCGGAGCCAGTGGTGTTGTTGGTGTTTTCGTTGTGCGGCAACTGCTCAAAGAACCAGTCCTTGCGAAAATCACTTTTGCCAATCGTATAGTTCACGTCGCTGGGAAAAAGTTTGGGATATTCCAGATACCAGCCCCAGTGAAAATAATCGTCGCCCTTGAAAAATTCCGACGCCTTGCGATTGGGAATGCCTATGTCCCAAAGCTGTTTGCCATAGCGCACGGGCTGCCAGCTTAGTTTTCCGAGCGCCAGATTTTTCCCGGCTTCGACCGTCACGTTGGTCAGCGTGAATTCACCAAGCACACCATCGGCAAATGCGTGCAGCGTGTAATTGCCGGAGCGAACATTTGGAATCGAAAAATTTCCGAATGCATCCGCGCGCACCCAGAATTCGTAGTTCTTCGCGTCGTTCTGCCATTCGACCATGCGCAGGCCGAAGCCACCAAAGCCGCCGCCGAATCCACCGCCGCCACCTCCACGGCCAAACCGGCGACGCCCGCCGAACTGGTTGGTGCCATCGCCGCCGAAGTTGGTGCCGAAGCGCGCGAAACGATTGGTGAAATTGAAACCGCCGTTGGTGCCGCGACCAATACCGCCGCCTGCCAGATTCGCCGCCGCCGCGTTCGTGTCATCATCGCCGCCGCCCGCCAGACCGAAGCCGCCGAAGCTGCCGCGATTGATCCGGGCCGGCGTGTAATCCGGAGCGGAAACACCGACGAGCAGATTCGTGAACTTGAAATTCGGAGCCTGCGGATCATTCAGCACCAACTTGCCACTGACCGTCGCGCGTTCGTTTTTGTGCGGATAATCCACGCCGGCGACCCAGCCGTAAGGCCACGCTTTTTCTTCGGCACCGGCCTTGGCAAGCGCGTCTTTCCACATGGCGTCCGGCGTCGAACCGGAGTTGACGTAAATCAGAAACGGTCCGATGACCTTCGTCCAATTGTCCGTCGCCGCGATGGAGCACATGCTGCCGCCGTAATGGCTGCCGCGCCAGTAATTGAGCAGGCACGGCGCGGCGGGCGCGTTCAGCGCGTTGGTGTTGAACGTCGCGTCGCGATGCGCGGACAACTCCACCTTCGTCGGTCCGCCGCTGAGATACTCCACCGACGCGTTCACGAACCACAGCCCGACGTTCTTCGTCGTGGACGACCAGCCCCACGCCCGCACGTCGAACTGGTTCGCCGAGTAATCGTACTTGTGCTCAACCTGCCCCTGGTAAAGGCCGGTGTTCATCCGGCGAACTTCCTTCATGTTCATCTGCGTGCCGTGGTTCCAGTCGTACGCGGTGAGCATTTTCATGTTGCGGTTTGCGTCCACGGTCATCCAGTCGAAGACGCCGTCGTTGAGCTTCGCGCAAAACCGCGCCTCGCCCACGGATGTGCCCGGATAATTCGTCGGGTGGCTGAAAATCGAATACGTGTAAATGCCCGAATCGTCGCGGCCCAGCGCGTAACGGATTTCGATGTCGGCGATCACGCTGCCACCCGGACCGCTGCCCATTGGGCTGCCATCGGCAATGCCCTTCAATGAAACCTCGGCACGCTCCCCGCCATTCTTGCGGGGATCAATGGTGACGCGCAGGATGGGATCGCTGTGCGCGACGTCGTGCGACCAGTAGGCGGATGCGCGCGACGATTCGTTGTCGAGCAATTCCAGTCCCTTGTATTTCAGCGAGGTCAAATCGCCCGAGCGTTTCGAGACGCGAACGCTCACAAACTGGTTGGTCAGCGTGTAGCTGTTCTCGTCCTCGCGCAGCCCGACCGGCGCGGTGGCGCGTTGCCCAAAGGAATCAACCGCCAGCAACGCCAGCGCGACACAAAGCCAAAACGATTTAATTTTCATGGGATTTACTTTCATCGAAAGGCAGACGCGGAATTATGCTCTTTGGTTTCAGGGAATCAACCAACCCTGGAATGAAAGCGGCGCTAAAGACACCGCAGTCCAGACGCTTCGCGAATGTCGGGGACGCAAGAATCGCGCGGCAGCGTCTGGACTGCGGCGCGTTCACCGCCGCTTTTATTGAGGCTCGTGCAATGGAGTGACACGCGGCCTGAGCA
>JANYDP010000089.1 GCA_025363535.1 Verrucomicrobiota bacterium
GTCCAGACTCGCACTTCGAGCTCGCGCGCGGCGGAGGTCATCGGTTCGGCCTGCGCTGCGGCGGCGGCGGCGGCGGCGGCGAGGACGAGCGCGGACGCTGCGGCCTTTTGAAACATGGCACCCATGCTGGCTCCTTTTGCCCGGCTCCAGAGGGTAGAAGTCATCGAGACCGCTAGTACCTCGGGCCGTTCTTGAGACCTTTCGGCAGCGTGTTTGTGTAATTTAGCAATTCCTCCTTGGCGCTTTCGCTAAAAACACTGGAAATGGCCGTGATTTCGGCGGGGAGGGATTTTATTTTGGTGGCGCGTTCGATTCGATGCCGGGATTGGCGGCGTGATAACAATCAGGCGCGCAGCGCGGCGATCCAAGCTTTTAGCCCGTCGAGCAAGCGGCTGGCACCGCCGAATCCGGCAACGCCAAGCACGATTAATAGGACGATGGCCGCGTCGTAAGCGGCCCGCCCTTCTGCCGACAGCCCGCTGCCTACAATTAACGCCGCGGCCGCTAAAGGGATCGCGCCAGTGGCAAGACGGAGCCGTCTTTGGTCCTGGTCGGAAAGCGCGAAGTCGCGCGCGACGACGTTTTCGACGTGGCTAACGCGGGCTAAAAACCGGGGGTAGACGCAGCGAATCATCGCGATATCGGCGCCCAATTTCGTGTACGTCCAGGCGATGCCGGCGGACAGGAGGAATGACGCGAAAAAGTGCGCGATTGCGCGTGGTGGTAACGGATCGCCTGATCCGACAAGGGCGACGGTGAACAAGGTAAAGCCGATGCACCAAAAAATGGCGACGATGAGGGCGTGCCGGTTCGCGAGTTTCAGCGTCTTTTCGCAAAGATCCTCCGCTTCTGGCGCCGAAAGTTCTGCGGCGCGGAGCCATGCGTTGCGCACTGGCGTGCGCGATTTTTTAATCAAAACGTAGGCGACGGCGAACGCTAGCATGTTCCACGGCGGGACGATTTCGACGAACAGGCGCTTTTGCTCGACGGACAGAGAATCAATGATGTGGACTTTGTTGTAAGCGATCTGCAGCGCGGAAGCGACGATGTTGGCGAGGATCAAAAAAATTTCCGAGGCGGCCCATGGCTGCGCGGCGACTTTTTGCAGCCACGCCGGCAAGGGCATCGCGCGCTCGGCGCCCGTCACTTTCGCCCACGCCGCAACACGGCCTGCGAACGCCGGAACGTCGGGCAAGCGCACGCCAAGGTCGGGGTCGCAGGCCTTGTCCCACAAGGCTTTTGAGGCTTCGTCTTCGACGGCGAGCGCCTGCGCCAGCTCGCGGCAAACGACGCCCAAAGCAAAAACGTCGGCGGGTGGCCCGAGCGTCACGCGTTCCCCGATGAAAGCGTCGCGGTGTTCTGGGGCCATGTAACCGAAGGTCCCGCCCATCGGCATCGACGCATCTACGTGCCGGACGCCGCCGGTTAACTCAAGAGAGATGCCGAAGTCTGCGAGCAGCGCGCGGCCGGTGTGGTCGATTAAAATGTTCGCGGGTTTGATGTCGAGATGGAGAATTCCGCGCGTGTGCGCGAAGGCTAATGCCCTGCACAATTCGCTGGCGATCTTGGCAACGATGCCTTTGGCGTCGAGGCGCGCGAATCGCAGCTTTTCTTCGATGCGGCTCGGGTCGAGGGGGGGCGCGTCGGCACGCGCCACAAAATCGATCAGCGTTAGGACTTTTTGTCCCGCGGGCAGGGCGGCGGTTTCAACTTCAGCGGCCGCACTTTTCAACGCTTGCATCAGTTGCGCTAGCGATATTCCTTGCACGAATTGCATGCAAATCATGTTGAGGTTGCTGGCCGCGGCCTCGGCGACGCCGTAAACGGCGACGATGTGCGGGTGCTCCAGGAGCGCCATGACGCGAGCCTCTGTTACCGTATCGTGCGTCAATTTGAGGGCGACTAAGCGGCCCAGCCGAAGGTCACGGGCGCGATAAACTTGGCCGGCGGATCCCGCGCCGATCAAGTTGAGCAATTCAAAGCCGAGCAGGCGTTCGCCCGAGCGGTCAGATTTTTCGCTCGAAACACCGAACGTATCGAGGCCCTTGTTGGCGAGGGTCTCGGTTTGGAATTGTTGGTCGGCGTCGAGGAGTGATTGGATCTGCTGGCGGGCGTCCGCGGTGATCTCAGGTCGATTGAGATAATTGGCGCGAGCCGTGCCGCTGAGGTCTGCGGCGCGGTGAAAATGCTCGAAGACCGCGGACCACGTGGTTGGACGCGCCGCGGGCTGCTTCATTCGTAGTCGGCGCCTTCGGCGCCGCCACCTAAACCGTTGGATTTTAGCCACGTGACGGCGAACAAAAAGTCGCGTTTGACCGTCGCTGGTGAGGCGTCCACTTCTTTGGCGATTTCATCGATGCTGAGGCCAGAAAAAGCGCGAAGTTCAACCACCTTGGCGCAGCGCGGATTGATTTTCGATAGTTCCGTCAGAGCAGTGTCGAGCGCTAAGACCGACGTCAAAGTCTGGGGCGCCGATGGATCGGGAGTTTGTTCGACGATCGCTTCATCAAAGCCAATAACCGAGGCGCCACCGCCGCGTTTTTCGGCGTGAGCCGCGCGCGCATGGTCAACAAGGACGCGGCGCATCATTTTCGAGGCGAGCGCGAGAAATTGATCCCGGTTCCATTTCGCGACGTCCGCTTGGCCGCGTAGGCGAAGGTACGCCTCGTTGACCAGCGCCGTCGGTTGAAGCGTGTGCGACTTGCGTTCGCCCGCCATAGCGCGTGCCGCAATGCGGCGCAGCTCTGAATAAAGCTCTTCAAAGCGCTTTTCGCCGGACGCTTGCGGAGAGTTTTTTTCCAACGACATAGTGGCGTCCTTGGTTGAATCCATATTTAAAGCCGTAGAAGTCATGATCTGGATTAATCGTTAT
>JANYDP010000117.1 GCA_025363535.1 Verrucomicrobiota bacterium
GGGCCAGTTGCCCAGCGCGCTGTTCCACAAGGCAAACGCAATCACCCCGCCCGCCACCGTGCAATAAAGCTGTATCAGCAGCAAGTCCGTCCGCCACGCCAGCGCCGCTCCGGGCAGTTCCAGCAATCCCAGCGGCAGCAATAAAAATCCCGCCCGCCACATCGTGTGCGCGCTCGCCTGCGCTCCCGCAAGACTCGCACCCAGCACCCGGCTCTGGCGTCCGTAATTCGTCCACAGCACGCTGACCAACAGGCCGAGCACTTCGCCGATCCATCTGTTCCCGTGCGAGGCTTTCAACGCCGGATAAAATAAAACAAACACACCCGTCAACGCGATCACCGCCGCCGCGTAACGCTGAAACGTCCGCCAGTTTTTTTCCGGGCGCCCTTCCCAGAACAACGCCCACACCGGCGACGCGCCCAGATACAACGCCACATGCGACGCCGAGGTCAGCCGCAGCGCCCAGTTGAAAGCGATGATGTAAACCGCCAGGCTCAACCCGCCGCGCCACCAAAGCTGCCGCTTGAGCGGCGGCGTCAGCGGACGCAATTCACCCAGCCAATTCGTCCAGCGAAAAAGTCCGAGCATGATGAGTCCGGCAGAAAGAAAGCGCGTCGCGCCCGTGAAGATCGGCGGCCACACCGCGACAATGTATTTCGTCCCGGCATTGTTGGCCCCCCACAGAAACACGGCCAACACCAGGCCGAACGCGATCGCGCCGTCGGTTTTTTTGGGCGTCACTGAATCATCCTCCATTCCCCGTCCCGAGTTTTTCAAAACTCTCCTCGATGAACGTCGTGCCCTGGATGCGCGCGAGTTTCGCGTAAAGTCCGTTCAACCCGAGCAGTTCCTCGTGCGTCCCCCGCTCGACAATCTCGCCCTGCCGCACCACCAAAATCTGACTCGCGCGCCGAATCGTGCTGAGCCGATGCGCGATGACGAAGCTGGTGCGGTTGGCCATCAGCCGTTCCAACGCTTCCTGGATCAGCTTCTCCGTCGCCGTGTCCACGCTCGCCGTGGCTTCGTCGAGAATCAGGATCGGCGCGTTCTTCAACAGCGCCCGGGCGATGCTCACCCGCTGTTTCTCGCCGACACTGAGTTTCACACCGCGCTCGCCGACTTTGGAATCGTATCCTTCCGGCAATTTGGCAATGAACTCATGGCAGTTCGCCGCGCGGGCGGCGGCGATGAGTTCGGCCTCGGTCGCATCCAGGCGGCCGTATAAAATATTTTCACGCACCGTGCCGTTGAACAGAAACGCCTCCTGACTGACGACGCTCACATGATCGCGCAACGACTCCAGCGCGATGTCGCGGATGTCCTGGCCGTCAATTTGGATGCACCCCGAAGTCGCCTCGTAAAACGCGGGCAGCAGATTGACCAGCGTGGATTTGCCCGCGCCGGTCGGGCCGACCAGCGCGATCATCTTGCCGGACCGTGCATGGAGGGAAATGTTTTGCAACACCCGCCGCTCGTTTTCCAACGGAGCGCCGGTCTCCGACCCGGCGTTTTCTGGGTCTTCATCAGATTTAGGCCGGGGCGGAGACCGGCGCTCCTCGGACGCGTAACCAAAACCGACATTTTCAAAAATCACTTCGCCACGCACTGGCTCGCGCAAAACCGCGCGTCCACTTTGCGCCGCGCGTTCCTCCGCCGTGTCCAGAATATCAAACACGCGCTCGCCCGCCGCGCGCGCGCTTTGGATCATTTGATTCAAACCGTGAAGCTGGCCGATGGGCGCGTAAAACATGTGCAGGAACAGGAGAAAACCAAACAGCTCCCCGGACGTCATCTTGCCGGCAATCGCCAGACTGCCGCCCACCCAAAGCACGAGCGCAAAACCCGCCGCGCCCGCATAACCCATCGTCGGCCCGTACACCGCCCACATGCGCATGATGCCGAGTTGCGCGCTGCGCATGTCGCCCGCGCGCTGCGCGAAGCGTTCGTCCTCGTGCCGCTGCCGGCTGAACGCCTTGATCTGGCGCACGCCTTGCAGATTGTCCATGAGCAGCGCATTCATAGCACTGGAAGCCTCGCGCTGTTTGCGATACCGCCGGTGCGCCGTGAGCGTGTACCAGATCGCCCCGCCCGCCAGCACCGGAATCGGCGACATCGCCACGAACGCCAGCTTCACGTTCATGTGAAACAAAAACGCCGCCACGCCGACCACGCTGAGAATCGCGACCACGCCCTGCTCCAAGCCGTCAATCAACACGCGCTCGACGGCGTTCACGTCCTCGATAACGCGGGTCAACAAATCGCCGGACGCCCGCTGGTCAAAATACCCGACGGGCAGGCGTTGCAGCCGCGCATACACCGCGCGCCGCATGTCGAAGATGACGTTCTGTTCAAGCTGGTTGTTGATCAGGATGCGCAAACTGCTGAAGGCGTCGCGCAGAAAGAACGCGCCCAACAAACCGATCATCGCCGGCGCAAGCAGGTCACCGCGCGCCTTGTTGATGACCTCGTCAATCGCGAACTGCGTCAGCTTTGGAAACGCAAATGAAGCTAGCAGCGACAACACGGCGGCCATGACGGTTCCAACCGCGAGCCACGGATACGGCTTCAAAAACACGCCGACACGCCGGAGGATTTCCAAGGTCGGACGTTTGCGGGCCGAAAAAGTGGAATCAATGGAGCGGGCGTGGTGCGACATTTCAGCAAGTGTTGCGATTTTTTAACATGCGCCGAAGCATATTGGGATGTGTGCCGCGCCGCAATGCCGGGAGTATGGGCGGAGTGCTGAGGAGCGTGTGCCCTGAAAGCCGCAGCATGATAGAAGTGCTGCGCGTTTTTCGTGGCCTGAGGATCAAGTCTGCCGTTGCCAATGTCGGTCGTGCCGGGAAGCATGAAGCACCGCCGCCACTCTTACGATTTTCTCCTCCTCGTTGACTTCGTAGATCACGCGGTAGGGAAAACGCTCCGGGTATCGCCAGCGGATGTTCTTGGTGGGATGACGGCGGCAGCCAAGCAATGGGTTTTCCGCGAATGCAGCCCAGACCTGGATGATTTCCTCCACGAAGTCCGCGCCCAATCCCGGTTGCCGGGCTTCATACCATGCGGCGGCCTCCACTACATCGCACTCCACCTCCGGCGCAAACTCCACCCGCCAGTTCATGGAAAGCGCGAACGCAGGCGGGCCTTCATCGTTTCGAGCGACACGGCGGATGCGGGCGCGTCGCGCAACGCGGCCAGCCGGAATTCCACCAGCGCCTCGTCGGCTTCGCTCAACGGAAGATAGTCAAGCTCCACGGCACGGCGAATGAGCAATTGCCGTTGTTCAAAAGTCAATCCCGGCAGCTCGTGCAGAACCTCGTTAAAGCTCATGGCTGAATCCTAAATCCGAAACGTGGAATTACCAAAGAATTTTTACGGCGAACTCACGCGGTAGAAACGTTGCGGGCTATTCGGAGCGCGGAGCATTGCTCCGCCCGAATCTGAGCCACTGGCGGAGCGATGCTCCGCGCTCCAGTCGCTCCACTGGTGTCACTCAATTGTACGAGTCTCAATAAATCAGAACGATGCCGTTGCCAGGGCACGGCTGCGAGTCAGCGGAGGTTGCGATCCAGAAAATCCACCATCGCCTTGCCAAACGGCGCGAGGTCGCGCGGCGTGCGGCTCGAAATCAAATTGCCGTCCACGACAACGGGTTCGTTCACCCAGAGGCCGCCGGCGTTTTCCAGATCGTCCTTGATACCGAGCGAACCGGTCACGCGTTTACCTTGCAGAATTTTCGCCGAGATCGGAATCCAGCCGCCGTGACAGATGAACGCGACGAGCTTGCCTTGCTCAAAAAACTCGCGCGTGAGGGAAAGCACCTTCGCATCGCGGCGCAACTTGTCCGGCATGAATCCACCGGGAATCAGCAGGCCGCAGAAGTCGCGGCTGTTCATCTCGCTGATGAGCGCATCGGCCTTGGCGGGATAGCCGTGCTTGCCGGCGTAGGTTTTTATTTCGGGCCCGGCCACGCACATGGCGTAGCCGGCTTCCTCGACCCGCAGCTTCGGATACCAAAGTTCCAGGTCTTCATAAATGTCATCCACGAACGTAAGCAACGTTTTTTGCATGGGCGCATTGTGGCCAAATGCGCCGGGCAGACAAGTTTTTCAGCCATGTCAGAAG
>JANYDP010000136.1 GCA_025363535.1 Verrucomicrobiota bacterium
CGTCGTTCACCAGCCAGATTCCGGCGGGGAAAATTCTTCGCGTGCCCATCGCCCACGGCGAAGGCTGCTACTTTGCCGACGAAGAAACGCTCGCGAAGCTCAAGGCGAACAATCAAATCCTTTGGCAATACTGCGACGCCAACGGCAACCTGACCGACAACGCGAATCCAAACGGTGCGCTGCAAAACATCGCCGGCATCTGCAATGAAAGGCGCAACGTGACCGGTCTGATGCCGCATCCCGAACGCGCCTGCGAACCGCTGCTCGGCAGCGACGATGGCAAATGGATTTTTGAAAGCATCTTCGCCGCGCTGAAGAATAAAACCGTCGCGCAAGCGGCGTGAATTTATGCCGACGATTAAAATCGAACGCTACAAGTTCAGGTTTTACTCGTCGGACGCCGGTGAACCGCCGCACGTCCACGTTATTGATGGCGACATGGTGTCGAAAATCTGGCTGCGGCCGGTTGCAGTGGAATACAATCGTGGTTACAACCGGGCGCAGTTAAATTATATTTTGAAGCTGACGGGAGAGAATCAAGCTCGTCTGCTGGAGAATTGGAATGAATACTTTAATCGCTAAAACAACCGGGGCGGTCAGCGCCGAGGACGTTCGTTTTGTTGGCGACAAACTCGTCATCAAATTGAGCGACTGGCGCGAATTGAGCGTGCCCTATAAAAAGATTCCGTGGCTGAAATGGCTGGCCAAGGCCACGCCGAAGCAGCGCGCCGACTGGTCGCTCGAACCCGGCGGCTACGCGATTTATTGGGAGCAGCTTGATGACGGCGTGGAAATCTGCCACCTGCTCGGAGTGGAGAGCTTGAATTGAGATGACTTCCGTGAACCAACTTAAAACCGTGCTCGACAGCGACGACGGCAAATGGATTTTTGAAAGCATCTTCGCGGCGCTGAATAATAAAATCGCATCCTAAATGAAAAACAATCCGCTACCCCGATTAGATCAGCGACCCGATTTGCGGGAGATGCTGTTGCCGCATTGTCGGCTTGGGCTTGGCGAGATTTGGACTGACCCGGTTTCTGGCCACAAGATTGGTTGCCTTGATGCGGCAGATGCAAAACAGGTTTCAAAATTGATGGATGGAAACAGGGCAAGCTTGGCCATACATGATCCGCCATATAACCTTGTCGCCTTTGAAGAGCGAGGCGTTGGTGAGTTTATCCAGTGGTGCAAACAGTGGGTGAAAAACACATTGGATTGGATGTCTTCGGATGCTGCATTTTATGTCTGGCTTGGGGCTGACCAGCGAAACGGTTTTCAACCGCTACCAGATTTCATGATCATGATGCGTGAGTTTGAGATCAAAACCAGGAGCTTCATCACGATGCGGAATCAGCGTGGATACGGAACGCAAAAAAACTGGATGGCGGTCAGGCAAGAGTTGCTTTACTACACAAAAGGGAATCCAATTTTTAACGTGGAGGCCGAATATACAGACATCCCCAAAATCCTTCGCGGTTACTACAAAGAAATCAATGGCAAGGTCACTGATAATTTTGAACGCAGCAAATCGGAAAACATCCGGGCGGGCAATGTGTGGGTTGATATTCAGCAAGTGTTTTATCGCATGGCCGAAAATGTCAGCGGCTGTTATGCACAAAAGCCCATGAAGTGCATTGACCGGATTGTCAGGGCATCTTCCAATCCCGGACAGCTCGTGGTTGATTTTTTCAGCCACTCTGGAACTACGCTGTTGTCCTGTGAGGTTTTGAAGCGGCGGTGCTACACGGTGGATATTGACCCGGTATTTTGTGAAATCGCCATTCGCCGGTTGGAGCATTACCGTGCCACCAGCCAGCTTGGTTGGCAAAACGGCCACTCTTTTGAGGATGAAATTGATATTCAATTTGAACCGCCTCAAGAAGAACAAGATTTGATAGGTCAGCCATCTGCTGAAAAGAACGGTTCAGAGACTTTGCCGAGTGCCAAACATTCCCGAATGGAGCAAGCAGTCCAGCCAGTTCTGCTTTAATCATTATGGAAAAACTCAAACAAGAATTGGAGCAGCTGATCAAAACATTACCCAACGAAGAAGCGCTTCGGGCAAAATTGGAAAGCTTGGTGTCTGTGTATCCGTTCAATGATTACGAATACATGATTTCGGCGTTGCTGGGTGCAGACAAACTGACGTTTGAAGATTATTTGGAATTGCGAGACTCCTATATTTCAAGAAATCGCTTTCTCTACATTTTCGAAATCAGCGCACCAACAGGTTTTGGCAAGACTTGGGCAGAAGGACATCTTTCGGAACTTGTTCCTGATATGCAGAAGCCCAGTAAGAAACTGGATAAAAAATATTCCGGGGAATATGATTTCCTTTTGGATGACATAAGAATTGAAGTCAAAGCATCTCGCGCTGTGGATTCCGATGACAGCGGGCCTCTTTATGAAAAAGCCCTGACAAGCGATTCACCAAAGAATTTCCTAATGAATTTCCAGCAGATGAAGCCCGGCTGCTGTGACGTTTTTATATGGGTAGGTGTGTGGCGTGACAAAATTCGTTATTGGGTTCTCTCGTCAAAAGAAGTTTCCACGCACCGCCATTATCAAGACAAACATCACCGAGGAAACACTGGCGAGGGTCAGCTTCACGTTAAGCGAGACAACATGAAGGAATTTGCCAAGTATGAATCGCGTTCCAACGAACTTCTAAAGGCAATCCGCGACGCATACAAGCGACAACATTTTTAACAGCATCAACCTTCACCCGGAAATTGACGCACGATTTGCAAAGTTAAATTGAATTAAACTTTTCGACATGACCGAACCCGCCATCACCCCAGAGTTGGTTGCCAAACACAACCTCACGCCGGAAGAATACGCCCACGCCGTAGAAATCCTCGGTCGCGTGCCGAGCTACACCGAGCTCGGCATCTTTTCCGTGATGTGGAGCGAGCATTGCAGCTACAAAAACACCAAGCCGCTGCTCAAGACTTTCCCCACCAAGTCGCCGAAAATCCTCGTCGGCGCGGGCGAGGAAAACGCCGGCATCATTGACATCGGCGACGGCATTGCCATCGCGTTCAAGATCGAATCGCACAATCATCCGAGCGCGGTCGAGCCGTTTCAAGGCGCGACCACGGGCGTCGGCGGCATCGTGCGCGACATCTTCACGATGGGCGCGCGGCCGGTCTGTGCAGTGAACTCGCTGCGCTTCGGGCCAATCACGGCGAACGGCGAATCAGACATTTCAAATTCGAAAGCTGAAATTGCCAACAATCGTCGTTTGTTCGCCGGAGTGGTGAGCGGCATTGCGCATTACGGGAATTGCTTCGGCATTCCCACCGTCGCGGGCGAAGTGTATTTCGACAAGACGTATCAAGGCAATCCGCTCGTGAACGCGTTCTGTCTCGGCGTGCTGCGCCATGAACAGATCACGCGCGGCGCGGCGAAGGGCGTGGGCAATCCCGTGTTCTACGTCGGCCCGGCGACGGGTCGCGACGGGCTCGCGGGCGCGGCGTTTGCGTCGCAGGATTTGACCGAGGAATCCGCCGAGCAACAGCGCGGCGCAGTGCAGGTCGGCGATCCGTTCATGGAAAAGCTCGTGTGCGAAGCGTGCCTCGAACTGCTCGCCACCGGCGCGGTCGCCGGTATGCAGGACATGGGCGCGGCGGGTTTGACCTGTTCC
>JANYDP010000441.1 GCA_025363535.1 Verrucomicrobiota bacterium
TTGGGCTTTGGACTTTCGTCGCCCGATTGGCTATGGCTTTGCCGACGATGTCGCCGACTTGCGCGACTTGATCAATGCCCATGAAGGCGTCCACCTCGGGCATGAGCTTGGGGAGTTCCTCGCGGAAACGTTGCGACAAACAGCCGGAAACGATGACCGCCTGTCCGCGCTGGTTGGCATCGCGGAGTTCGACCGATTCGAGAATGGCGTCCACGCTTTCTTCCTGCGCGGAGTCAATGAACGAGCAGGTGTTGACGATCATGGCGTCGGCCTGCGCGGCGTCGTTGGTGATTTCGACGCCGGCTTTGAGCAGCGAGCCGAGCATGATTTCGGCGTCCACCAAATTTTTGGCGCAACCGAGCGAAATCAAACCCACGCGCAACGGACGTTCTGCGGAATGTTTTTTCATCAAAGGGCGGAATCTTACGGCAGGCCACCGACGGAAGCAACTTCGGCCCGAGTCGGTTTCAACCGGCCGGGGATCCCCGCCGACAAAATAATTCAAATGGTCTTGCCATCACCGGACGCGGGCATCATATTTTGCCGACTGAAAAGGCAAATTTATGGCTGATGCTGCAAACAAATATCCCGAGAACATCAACGGCAAATTTTACGTGGACAACCAGTGCATTGACTGCGACCTGTGCCGCGAAACCGCCCCCGACAATTTCAAACGCAACGACGACGGCGGCTACTCCTTCGTCTATAAGCAGCCGGAAAACCCGGAAGAAGAGGCCCGCTGCAAGGAAGCCAAGGAAGGCTGCCCTGTGGAAGCCATCGGCGACAATGCCTGAACTTGTCCCCCAACGGACCGAAGGGCTGCGCCCTCGCTATTGCACGAGCCGGGCAGCGGGCAGGTAAATGGTGAAGGTCGTCCCCAGCCCGCTGCGGGTGCGGACATGCAACGCCCCCTTGGCTTCCTTGACCAGCCGCTGGACAATGTTCAGTCCCAGTCCCGTGCCTTGCCGGGCATTTTTTGTGGTGAAGTAGGGTTGAAAAATCTTGGGCAGGATTTCGGCCGGAATGCCCGGGCCGTTGTCCCGCACGGTAAATTGCAACAGCGGCAACGTGGCGGCGAAATACTCCACATTGAGCAGCCGCGACTCCGGCCCGTCCCGGAGCGCCGCCAGATCCAGCGGCTCGTGCAGCACGCGGGCCTCGATATGGACGCGATGGCTCCGACTTGAAGCTTGGAAGGCGTTCACCGTCAGATTAAGCAGGATTTGAATCAGATCCGTCCCGTTGATCCGGACCCCCATGTCTTCCGGCAGCGGTGCCACGGCAAAATTATTTTCGCCGAGACTCGGATGCACGCTGATCAGATGCGTCAGATCGTTGAGCAGTTGGTTGACGCCGACCCGGGGTGCCTCCTCGTGCTGGCGGCGAAGCAGGCTGAGGTAACGCCGGGAAATCTCAATGCAGTTGGTGGTCTGCCGGGTGATGATCTTGAGCCGCTCCTTGACGAATTCCAACTCCTCCATTTCGAGCCGCGTGGCGCTACCGATCCGCTGGCTCATCAACTGGACAAATCCCGAGATGACCGTGAGCGGGCCGTTGATGTCGTGGATGATGCTGGCGTAAATCTCGCCGCGCGTCTGGGCCATCTGCTCCTGCATCTTGTGATGCTGCAACTCCACCAGCAACTGATCCAACTGCTCGGCGTTGTTGTGGACCTCGCTTTCGAGCGTATGCCGTTGCATGGCGGCGGCCACGGCGGCGCGCAGGGCGACGATGTCGAACGGCTTGTTCAAGTAATCGCAGGCCCGCAGCTTGAGCGCCTGCCGCATGGTTTCCGTCGTCTCGAACGCCGTCATCATGATCGCCTCGATGTCGGGATCCACATATTTCAAGCGTTCCAACACCTCAATGCCCGACATGCCCGCCATGCGGATGTCTAAAATGGCCAGGTGGATTTTGTTTTTCTGGGCGAGGGCGATGGCCTGCGGCCCGCTGGCGGCCATGAGAATCTCGTAGTCCTGCTTGAAGATCACCCGCAACGCCTGGCGCGGGCCGTCCTCGTCATCCACAATCAGCAGCGTGTTGCGCCGGCGCGCGGGCGGCGGGGCGGGATCGGTCGCCAAGGACACCGAATCAAGTGAAATATTGGCAGGCATCTTCGTTCTGAGCGTGTAACTACGTTATAGGCCGGCTAATCATTCTGGGCGGCATATTTGTATCGGATGAAGCGGACACGACAAGCAAAAATCGGGGCGCTCCCCTCGGCCCATCACGTCGGGGTGTTCAAAAATCTCGTTGTCGTGTGCGCCAAGGTGTGGAACCATTCCCCCACCCATGAGCGAGTTCAAATTTGCCTGCCCGGTCTGCGGTCAGCACATCACGGCTGATTCAGGCAGCACCGGCTCGCAATTGGAGTGCCCCACTTGTTACCGCAAAATCATCGTGCCCCAGGCCCCCGCCTCCGCCGACTCGAAATTCATTCTCTCGGCGGCCGAGGCGAACAAACCCCGTCCGCCGCAGCCAAGCTTGCCGGGCGCGCTGCCGGTCACTCAAACACCGGCGCGTTCAGCCATGCCCGTGGCGCTGTGGGTCGCGCTGATTCTGTTCTGTCTGCTGGGCACGGTGGCGTTTGCCTTTCGCGGAAAAATTTTCGGCCGGAACAAATCGGATGCAACGCAAACGGCCGGGGCCACCGCCGGAGAAACCAATGACGATGTCGCGCCGCCCGCCGGCAAAAGCCCGCCCGTGCCGGTGGTCACAAATAATGTGGCGTGGAATCTGGAACTGGCCGACGCCGCGTTTCCCGAGGCCGGGGCCGCCGGAAAGTTGCGGGGGGAATTTGTCGCCTGCAACCGCAACACGCTCACCGGCGGCACGCTCGGCTTCCGGCAAAGCGGGCGCGGCCTGCCGGACTTAAGCGTGACGATTTATTTTTTTGCAAAGCAGCCGGACGAGTTGCGCGGCAAAATCATCACCGTGACGACCAACGACACGCTGGCTCCACGCGTGACCGTCCGCTGGAAGGAAGGCAAGGACACGCGCTCGGAAAATTTCACCAACGGCTACGCCTTGAAACTGGAATTCGCCGAGTTTGCCGGCACCCGCGCGCCGGGGAAAATTTATCTCAGCCTGCCTGACGAGTCGCAGAGCCGGATCGCCGGAACCTTCAACGCCGACATTCGCAAACCCTCCCCGCCCAAGCCAAAATCACCCAAGCCCAAGTCCGGCGTTTGATGATTTATTATGGCGCAGCGGAGCGTGCCAGCGCCGAGTTGAGCAACCCCCGGCCAAACTCGGCCGCACCGGCAGGAGTGGGCGCGGAAAATTCAAAGGCCGCCAACTGGTTCGTCGCCTCCCCGGCCGATTGAATCTTTGCCAGCAGTTTTTCCCATTCACCCGTCTCGGCCGCGCCCAGTCCGCCGTGCCACAGGCAATATTTCAGCAGCTCGTCCCCGCTCAAGACCACGCGACCAAAGTGCGCCTGTTGAAATTTTTCATCGGGGTGACTCCAGTTGGCATAGCAGAAAACCGGCAGTCGGCGGGCGGATTCCGCGACTTCGAGAGGCGCTTCCCACACCACCTGGCGGCGGGTTTCATTCCATCGGCCATTCGTGTGATCGGGCGCGGCCGCCAGTTTCAACCGGACGGTCAGATGATCCACCTCGCCGGAAGGACCGGATTCGATCAACGACAAAAACAATTCTCCCACCGCCTCCGAGGGGTTGGGCTTTTCCAGATCCGGTTTCGCCTTTTTATCCGCCGCCCACTGTTTCAACCGGGTGCGATACATCGGTGTGCCCGTCAGAAATTTGTTCCAGGATTTGTCCAGCTCGAACGGGTCGGCCAGCAACGCCACCGGTTTTGGCAGCGGCCCGGCCGGAGGCACGCCGAGTTTTTCGGCGATCAACTTTTGCACCAGCAAGGCGCCGGGAATTTCCGGGGAGCCGCCGGTGAGCTGCGCCAGTCGCGGCCAGTCTTCCATTTTCAAGTAACCGCGCTCGGCCAGATAGTGCCCCAGCCGCACCATGAATTCTTCCGGCGCGTTGGTGTTGCCGGCGGCGGCGATTTCTCCCGCCCAAAAATACAAACCGAAATTTTTCAGGTCGCGGCGGAAATCCACGTCCACAAACCAGCGCAGATTTTTATACCCCGGCTCGCGGCCAAACTCCGCGCGGCTCCAGCCAAGGACGAGGTCGGTGAGCTGATCCGCCGCCGCCATCCGCGCACCGGCGGTAGCCGCCAGGTCGTTGGTGCCGCGGAAGCGTTCCACGTAAAATCCCGCGTCCCCCAGGCTTGTGTGGAAATGATGATACTCGCCGGCCCCGCCCACATCGCCGGGCAGCGCGCCGGAAAATTCGGCGACGGCCGCATGTCGTTCGCCGTGCTGCGTGACGGCTCCGGTCGGATACAGCGCGGTGATGGCGGCGAGTTCGTTGGTCGGGAAGCTTTCGTATTTGGGAACGCCGTTGCTGTCCACTCCGTCGGCGCGGTAAAAATCCAGCCGCCGTTCGACCACCGGGCCGCGCGGCGTCAGCTCGACGGTGTAATCATTGTGCGGGCAGCCCGTCACCAGGACGGCCAATGCGGCAAGACCAACCAGCAAAAACATTTTCATACTTCAAACCTTGTTGGTCGGATGATAAACCAGCCGTCGCCGGGCAGGGCCAGCTTTTTATTTGCGTGAATTCTGGAGCCTGGACTTTAGACTGCGGCATGGTTGTCGAACTCATCAACACCGGCAGCGAACTGCTGCTGGGCCGCATTCTCAACACGCACCAGCAATGGCTTTGCCGCCGGCTCGCCGATCTGGGCTATGTCGTCACGCGGCAGGTCGCCGTGCCGGACACCGCCGAAGCCATCCGCCAATCCGTCCGCGAGGCGCTCAC
>JANYDP010000444.1 GCA_025363535.1 Verrucomicrobiota bacterium
GGGATTCGCACCCAACACGGTGATGACGGGCGCGAGGGTGTCTTGCACGACCACGGTGCGGTTGAGGGTGTTGGTGGCGGAGTTGCCGTTCGGATCGGCCGCGACATATTCCAGCGTGTACGTTCCCGGCGTGGTCACGTCCACGAGGCCGTTGGTGGACACGGCGACGAAGCCGGCGCAACTGTCGCTGGCGGTCGCGCCCGGATCCACGAAGGGCACGCTGGCGTAGTTGGTCGCGGGGTTCGCGCCGAGGACGGTGATGACCGGAGCAACGGTATCAATCACGACGACGGTGCGCGTCGCTGTGTTGGTGTGGCCCGCGCCATCGTCGGCGGTGTAGGTGACGGTGTAACTGCCGGGCACATTGGCGTTGACCGTGCTGCTGTTGGAGACACTCACGCTGCCGGCGCAGGCGTCGTTCGCGGTGGCTCCAGCATCCGTGTAAGTGAAGTGGCATTCATTCGTCGCGGGATTCGCACCCAACACGGTGATGACGGGCGCGAGGGTGTCTTGCACGACCACGGTGCGGTTGAGGGTGTTGGTGTTGCCGTTGCCGTCGTCAGCGGTGTAAATCACGGTGTAACTACCGGGCGCGTTGGCGTTCACCGTGTTGTTGGTGCTGAAGTTCACCGTCAGCGCGCAGCCGTCCAGCGCCGTTGCGCCAGCATCGGTGTAGGCAACGTGACATTCATTCGTCGCGGGATTCGCACCGAGGAGCGTGATCACTGGGGCGGTGGTGTCGGTGACCGTCACGGTGTTGGTCGAGTAAGCCACGTTGCCGTTGCTGTCGCTGACGGCCAGGATGACCTGGTTGCTGCCGAGCGAGAGGCTCGCGCCGTTGGTCGGAGTTTGCGTGAGGGTGACCGCCGCACTGCACGCGTCGCTGGCGATGATGTAATTGGTGCCAGTCACGTCGGGCATCGCAATGCCGCAGCTCAGATTAAGATTCGTGAAGTTGTAGGTGATGACGGGCGCAGTGGTGTCAATCACGACGACGGTGCGTGTCGCAGTGTTGGTGTTGCCGCTGCCGTCATCGGCGCGGTAGGTGACGGTGTAACTGCCCGGAGTGTTTGCATCCACCGAGCTGCTGCTCGACACGCCGACGCTGCCGGCACAGGCGTCGAGCGCCGTCGCGCCGGCGTCGGTGTAGGTCGAGTGACATTGATTGGTAACGGGGCTGGCACCCAGCACGGTGAGGGCGGGCGCAATCGTGTCAATGATCGTCACGACAGAATTGGAAGTGATGACGCCGAAACCGTTGGAGAGCGTGACCGACACGGTGATCGGCGTGGGGAAGTGGGCGTTGAGCAGGAAGAAGTTCGTGGCGGTCTCGCCGCTGACCGGCGTGCCGTTGGTGTTCCACTGGTAGGTGATTGGAGCCGTGCCCGTGGCGGTGACGGTGAAGTTCACTGTGCTGGAACATTGAGCCGTGGGATTCAGCGGTGTGAGGCTGGCGACCACCGGCGGTGTGCCGGCAAGGACGACGGTGATGGTTCCGTTGTTCGTCAGGTTGGCGGTGTTCCAAGCCAGCGTCGGCGCGAGCGCGGGGAGGGTGAGCGAACTGAAGGAGCCGCTGTAACTCGTGGCGGCGAAGAGCGTGAAGGTGTCGCCGGCCTGGAGCGCATCGCCGAGGTTGGTGACCGTGAGCGAACCCGCAAAGGCCAGCGGAGCGGTGACATTCAGGAGATCCGCAGTCTGCGCGTTGGTGCGGTTCAATTCGATCAGCAGCGCGCCGTTGAGCACCGGGCTGCTGCCCAACGTCAGCGTGCCAATCGAAGTGCCAGGGGCAAGCGTGCCGTTGTTGGAAACCACACCGGAGATGATGCCGTTGCCGCCGAGGGTTGCGCCGGTGTTGACCGTGACAAGCGGCGAAGCAAGAGAGCCGTTGACGGCGAGGGTGCCGGCACTCACGACGGTGTTGCCGGTGTAAGTGTTGGCACCGCTCAACGTCGTCGTGCCTGCGCCGGATTTGGTGAGGCCGCCATCGGCGTTGGCTCCCATCACAGCGTCGTGAATCAGCGGCTGGCTGATCGTGATGGCAAAGCCGTTGTCATTGATGCCCGCGCCGTTGGTGGAGACACTGGCGGTGAGACCGGTGAGCGCCGGGAAGAACGTCGCGCTCGACGCATTGGCTTTGATGGTGCCGCCGTTGAGCGAGAGAGGTTCTGCATTCGCAGCGGTCTTGATGAATCCAGCGGTGGCGAGTGTGCCGCCATTCAGGTTGATGGAGCTTGTCGCGACCGTGGCGCCAAGGAAATCAAAAACGTTTGCGCCCGTGGTCAGGCTCGCCGCGTCTTGCAATGTGAGGGCAACACTTGAATTGATGGCACCGCCGTCGCCGAGGCGGAAACCGCCGGTGAAGTTGCCGGTTGCAGAATCTTTCATTAACAAGGTCGCCGCATTGCCGACGGAACGGCCAATCAAACTGGCGATGGTGGAGGACATGACGGACGCGCCGGCATAGACAATGTTGCCGCGCGTCGGCCAGAGGTTTTTGCTGCCGGTGTTGACCGTGGCGTTGCTGAACACCAGCGTCGCGCCCGCGCCGGAAGCCATAAAGCGGAAGTTGGCGCTGCCGCCGGTGGCCGTCGCCGTGCCGATGTAAGTGCCGATGGCGGCCGCGTCGTTGACATCCATGGATTCAAACGTCTGCGTGGCGGTGAAGTTGTTGGAAACAAAAATGCCGTTGGCAATCTGCAACGTGCCCGCCGCGCTGATGGCAGTGGTGCCGGCGGCGAGATTGTTGCCGAGCTTCAACGCGCCCGCACTGATCGTGGTCGGGCCGGTGTAGGTGCCGACGTTGTTGAGGATGAGCGTGCCGCTGCCGGCCTTGGTGAGGCCGTAGTTGTTGCCGCCGTCGCCAACCACGCCGGTGATGGTGGCGGTGATCGTGTCCACGGTGATCGTGCGCGTGCCGTTGGCCAGCGTCCACGCGCCGCCGTTGGCGAAGCTGATTGCCGCCGTCGTGGGGGAGCCGAGCGTGAAGTCGCCGTTGACCAGAATGGTCGGGTTGTTCGGCGTGCGGCTGCTGGAAGCGGTGGTGCGAAGCGTGCCGCTGTTGATGACCAGCGAACCCGCGCCCAGCCCGCCGCCGCTCTTATTGAAGGCGATTGTGCCCGCGTTCAACGTCAGGTTCGTGTAGGTGCTGCTGGCGCTGCCTTCGTCAATCTGAAAAGTGCCCGCGCCATTTTTGGTGAGCGATCCGCCGCCGGAAATCGCCTGCGCCGGATAATCCAGCGTGATGCCGGAGGCGACATCCACGGTGGCTCCGTTGTCGCCGACGGTGAGGCCGGCGTTGACCGGCAAAGTAATCGTGGCCGGGCCGTTGGTGGCGAGCAGCGTGCCGCCGTTGAGGGTCAACTGATCCGGCGTGGCGACGCCGGGATTTGCGCCGACGTTGGCACCGGCGCTGATGGCGAGTGTGCCGGCGTTCACAAAGGTTTTACCCGTGTAAGTGTTGATGCCGCCGAGTGCGACGGTGCCGGAGTTTTGTTTGGTGAGGGTGCCGGTGCCGCTGATGACGGCCGAGTTGGAACCGCTGAGGGACTGATCGAAAACAAGCGCTGCAGAGTTGACGATGCTGCCGCGCAAGGTGGACGAGTCGCCCTGGAGAGTGCCGCCGCTGACCACTGTCCCGCCTGAATAACTATTTGTCGTTGCCATCACGAGAGTGCCTGCGCCTGTTTTGATCAACGAGCCGCTGCCGGTGACATTGCCCGTTCCGGTGAGGGTATAATTTTTCGTCACGTTGCTGACCGTGACGCTGGTGGGATTGACGGTGGTGTTCAGCGTGACAGTGAACGGCCCGGCACCGGTGGCGGTGTCGTCAAAGAGAGTGGCATTGGCGTCGGAATAGGCTGTGAGCGTGCCGGCGAAGTTGGTCCAGTTCAAACTGCTTGTGTCCCATGTTCCATTGCCGATGTTCCAGACGAGCGGCGGAGGCGTGCTGACGTTGGTGACGATGAGCGAAATCAATTTGTTGAACGTGTCGTTGGTGATGATGCCGCTGACAAATTGCGGCATCGTGAGCGGGGCGTTGGTCGGCGTGCCAGTCAGTGTGTTGGTGTATCTGATGAGCGGATAGATGCCGAGCGGCATCGTGGTGCTGCCGCCGTTGATGAGGAAGTGCAGCGTGCCGGTGAGGGTCAGATTGTTTTGCACCAACAACGGCGCGACGGTGGTGCTGGGTGTGTTCACGCCAAACGAGAAGTTCACGTATTCAACTCCCGCCGCGTAGGTCAGGTTGGTGCAGACCCATTGGCTGCCGACAATGGTGACGGACACGCCATTAGTCGCGCCGGTGTTGACGACGACTGAACTGTTGGAGAACGAACCGCCGGTGACTCCCATCAGGGTGCCGGCGTTGACGGTGGTGGCTGCCGTGTGCGGAGAGTTGCCGCTGACGGTCCAGGTGCCGGTGCCGACTTTGGTCACGGCGCAGTTGGTGGAGGGCAAGCCCTCGGTGAACTTTCCAGAGAAGGTGGTGCTCGTGTTCAGTGCGCCAACGCTGTAGGTGGTCGTATTCGCCGCCGTTGTACTTTGGGCTTGGCCCAATGTGCCGGAACCGGAGAGCGAACCAAGGTTGACCGTGTTGGCGTTGTTACGCGCCTGAATGCCGGGTGCGGTGCTGTTGACGATCCAATTGGCCGCCGCTGAACCTTGTACTGTGCCGGTGAAGTTAAACCGCGTAGTTCCTGAACTGACGTTCACGGTGCCGTTGAATCCGGTCATGTTTCCCTGGGGCGTGAAACTCGAGGTGATATTGATGGTGCTGCTGGCATCGCCGGACGTCAGGGTGCCGCTGGAACCGCTGCCTAGGGCGTTGGCGTTGAAAGTGACCGTCGCACCTGCGGCGACGAGGATGGGAGCGGTGACGATGACGTTGCCCGCGCCGGTCGTGTTCGCACCCAAGGTCGTGCCGTTGGCCATCGTGATCGTGCCCGTGCCCGCGCCGGCGGCGTTGGTGACGTTCAAGGTTCCGCCGTTCAGAGCGATGCCGCCGGTGAATGTGTTCGGTCCACCGAGGGACAAAACGCCTGCGCCGGATTTGATGATGGAGGCGGTGCCGGCGATGATGCTCGGGCCGCCGAGGGCGATGTTCTTGGTCGGGTTGGCAACGGTGATGAGGGCCGGGGTGACGGTGACGATGTTGGTGACGTTGAGCGATGCTCCGACGAAAGAGGCGTCGTCAAAGCGCACGGCCTGGCCGTCCACATACTTACTGGTGGCCCCGGCGGTGTTGGTCCAGTTGAACGTGGTGTTGATGTCCCAGATGCCGGTGCTGTTGGTCCAGGTGAGCTGGTTGCCGACGGTGACGCTGAGGTCGAGAGATTTATTACCGGTGTTATTCACGATCGTGGCGGTGACGCCCGCAGGCAAAGAAAACGCTGCGGCTGGCGGCGTTCCCGAAAGTGCGCCGGTGTATTTGATGAGCGGGTAGGTGCCGGGAACGAGCACGGCATTGCCGGCGCGGATGATGATGTTGGGGGTGACGGTGAGGGCGAGGTTGCCGTTCACTTGCAGCGGTGCGGTGGTGGTGCTCGGGGCGATGCTGTTGAAATTAAAATCCGCGTAGGTGGTGCCCGCGCTGTAAGTGAGATTGCCGCAGTTCCACTGGCCGTTCGCCAAGGCGAGCAGGACGCCGTTGGTCGCGCCGTTGGCCACGGAGATGGGGCTGTTGGAAAGACTGCCGCCGGTGAGGCCGACCAGTTCACCCGCGTTGATGGTGGTCGTGCCGGAGTAGGTGTTGTTGCTGCTCAACGTCCAGATGCCGGTGCCGACTTTTAGAATGGCCGTGCCGCTCAAGGAACCGCTGTAGGTGTTGGCGGCATTGTTGTTACCGATGGAAATCGTTCCCGTGCCGAGCGTCAGATTGCGTCCGCCTTTCAAACCGCCGAGCGTCGCATTCAAGCTGTTCAAGTCGAGCGTGCCGGCGTCGGCGACGTTCATGTCCACCGAGGAGTTTTGGAGGGCGAGGGTGTTGTTGAGTTGGAGCGTGCCGGTGGTGACGCGCGTGTCGCTGCTGAACGTATTTGCGCCGCTCAAAGTCCAGGTGCCGGCACCATCCTTGGTCAGAGCCATCACCGCCGTACCCACGTCAATAATGTTGCCGACGACATTGCCGCCGCTCGCACCTTGCAGCGTCAGGATGCGGGTGCTGGCGGTAACCGAGTTTGAAACCGCCACCGCCGCCGCCGTGCCGAGCGTGAGCGTGCCGGCGTCCGATTGCATGACCGCGAACGAGCCGCCGCTGGTCAGGGCGAGCGTGCCGGAAAGCGTGTTGTTGCCGCTGATGTTAACGACGGCGGCGGAGTTAGCACTCCGTTGTGGCATCGAGATGAGGTTGTTCAAGGTGACGCCGCTGGTCAGTTCCAATCTTGCGGTGGCGTCGTTGCCACCAGGGCCGGGCGTAATGGTGCCCGTCCCCAACGCTTGATTGGCGGTGGCGCGAATGATGCCGATGCGGGTGTTGGCGGCGTTGACGCCGATGGTGGTGGCACCGCCGAAGGTGTTGTTGACCGAGCCGGAAAGTGTGAGGGTTCCGCTGCCGGTTTTTGTGAGGGCCAGCGTGCCGGCGGTGTTTTTGATCAGGCCGGTGAACGTGCTGCTGGCGTTGTTGCCGCCAACGGTTAATGTCGGTGTGCCACCCGCGACACTGTCCAAGGTGCCGCTGCCGGAAAGTCCGTTGACCGTCTGGCTGAAGGTGTTCAAGTCGAGCGTGCCGGGGCTGTTGACAATCATGTTGCCTTTGCCAGTGCCGTTGGGGGTCAAGTTCGCCGCCAGGAGTTTAAGCGTGCCGCCGGAAACCGTGGTGTCACCGGTGTAAACATAGAGACCATTGCCGGCGGTGGAGGAATTGGAGAGCGCCTGCGTGCCACTGCTGACGGTGAGGGCGAGGTTGCCCGCGATGCTGCCGCTGAAAAACGACGCCCCCGAATTGGCGAGTGTCAACGTGACCGGGGTGGCGCTGCTGTTGGTGACCCAGGCCAGGTTGAGCGGCGTGACTCCGTTCTTCAGTCCGGCCAGTGTCTGATTGAAACCGTTGAGATCAAATGCCGTCACCACGGTCGTGCTGCCGTTGCCGCCGAGATCCATGACGGCGGTGGTTGAAATGCCATTGTTCGCGCCAAGGCTGTTGGTGCGCACGCGGATGTCAATGTTGGTGTAGCTGCCGCCGCCGGAAAAGCGTACGTAACCGTCGCGCACCAGCAAGCTCGATGCGGGAGCTACAAGGTTGATCGGGCCGGCCATCGTCAAGAGTCCGGTGGAAATCGGTCCGACGAGGTGCCCGCCCGAGATTGTATTCGTGTTGATAGTGACAACTCCTGAAACGGTGGAGGAGGTGTTGTCCACTCCTTGAATCACGCCCTGGGCCGCGCCAGGATTCGTGACGTTCAATGTCATGCTGTTGGTGATCGTCACGCCGTTCAACATGATTTTGGTCTGATTTGGACTGGTGTTGGCGGTGAGGTTTCCGAAGCCGAGCGCGGCATTGTTGTTGATCTGGAGGATGCCGGAATTGAGCGTGTTGGCGCCGCTGTGCGCGTTGGCTCCCGCCAGAATAGTGGTGCCCGTGCCCAGTTGCGTCAGCGCCATCGTGCCGCCGCCACCGGGAAAATCGGAGAACACGCCGTTGAAGGTGACAGTGTTCGAGCCGGAAACATTGATGACGCGGGGATTGGCGCTGTTCAGGGAGGAGACCGGGCCGTTGAAGGTCAGCGGGCCTTGCGCGGTGCCGCCGTTGGCGTTGACATTCATGATGGCGACGCCGCCGGAGAGATGCGTGTTGCCGTTGGTGATGGCGAAGTTGACGGTCTGGTTGGTGAATGCGCCTTCGTTTTGGATGTTCGGGTCAACATTGCCGAAGTCGTAAAAAATTATCGAATTGCCGAAAAGGTTGAAGGCGTTTGCGCTGCTCTTGAAATAGATCTGATATCCGGGGCCGCCGTCTCCGAAGTCATTTGTGCTGCTCGTGCGCACCGCCCCGTTGAAGTTGAGGAAGGCTTGGGGATTGGCCGGGCCGGTGCCGCCCCAGTTTGCAGCGTCGCTCCAATTGCCGGTGGTGCCGCTGCCGCCGTTCCAGGTGAAGGCCGATTGCGCCTGCGTCAAAACCGGCAGGGACAAAATAGTTGCAACGAGAACTCGAATGATGTGTTTGCTGATGAGTTTAGTCATAGGGGGTGTAGTAGGGAGGTGAAATTTAATTGAGTGACAGAATGAGTGGGTTCGGCGCGGCGTTTCAAGGCCGGAACAGTTGCTGGATGGTTGCCGGGCAGATGAGGAAAATTGCGGATGAACAAGTCATCGCACGAATTGTTTTTTGCAAATTTATTATCATGAACACCGGAAGGATCATCATTTTCCGCAAAATCACCAGTCGCCAAAATTGGCGATGGAAAACTACGGGCTGGCGGAAACAAAACAACGAAGGTTTGGCTTTCCGCGGCAGAAGCGACGCCTTAGTTTGGCGCATGAGCAAAAAAAGCGGCAAGATCGCGGCGCTGATTGAACAGTTTTGCGGGCAGGAACTGGACGCGCACTATCTGGGTTACTTCGAGTGTTTCAATCGCCAGCTCTACTACGAGGCACACGACGTGTTGGAGGAACTCTGGCTGCCAGATCGCAAGGGCGCGAACGGAGATTTTTACAAGGGGTTGATTCAATTCGCCGGCGCTTTCGTGCATCTTCAAAAGGAGCGCTTGAAGCCGGCGGAGGCCTTGTTTCGACTCGCGGAGGCCAACTTAAGGAAGTATCCGGCACGGCATGAAAGTCTGGACATCCCGGGGGTTCTCCGGGTGATTGAAACATGGTCCGAGGCGTTGAAAACGGGCGATTTTCAGAAGAACCCGATGCTGTCCACTCCGTTGCCAGTCGTGCGGCCTGCCAGTTAATCCGCTGCTGGCCGCGTAGTATTACGTAAATTGTTTAGGTAATTAACGTGGCTAAAACGGGTTGACTTCAAAGCCCGGTGAATTTAGATATGTTACAGTAATTTCTCGGGTAAACGTTGTAATTTGTAAATATATGCACGACTTGATTCGCCCCTTGAGCAAGGATTCGGCAATGAAGCAATTCAAATTCGCCATGGGACTTTTGTGCGGTTTGGTTCTTAGCAGCCTGTCATGTCTTGGCCAAGCCTCCTCCTTGGCCCCGCAAATCATGTCGGCGCAATCGCAGGTCAAATGGAACATAGGTCCGGCCAAGGCGGATCTGGGCAAGGTTGC
>JANYDP010000191.1 GCA_025363535.1 Verrucomicrobiota bacterium
TCTTTTTCCCAAGTCGCATCCTTCGCGAGCGACCAGACGAGGCCGACGTAATCCCATTTTTTCAAATCCGGCGAGCGCCACAGTTCCACGCCGCTGTTGAAGTCCCAGATGTCCGCGCCGGTCGAGCCGGTGAGATAATAATTTCCGTCGCCGCCGAGAATGACGTCCGTATCGCGCACCTGCGTATCGGGAATCAGCGGCTTCAGATTGGGAATCAGGCCCGCCTTCACCGCCGCGCCGGTGCATTGTGAATTATAATTCGTCCACTTGGCGTTGTGTTTCGCGCCCGGCCCGCTGATGCCGTAGGCGTGGTCGCGGGTCGCGGCGGGCGCGGCGTTGGTATCCGCAGGCGGCTGCAAATCCCGATCCAGCGCCGCGCCGTCGAACGGCACGACGATGACCTTGCTGCCGTGCGTGTCGTTGCCGCGCTCCTGATCTTTTGGAACATCCAGCACGGCGAAGGTGAAATACGCGACATGGCCGTTTTCGAGCAGGACACCGGGCCGCTCGATTTTGTTCCAGTGATTCACCGTGCCATCGGTGTAGCGTAGAAAATCCGCGTCGGGATTGTAAGCCAGTCCGCGATTCGTCCAGTTCGTGATGCCGTCCGGCGACGTGAGATGAAACGCCTTCCGCTCGCTCCAACAGTTCACCGTGATGTGATACAGCCCGCCGCTGAACCACAACACCGGGTCTTCCAGATTGCGCTTCGGCAGGCCCGCGATGTCGCGATAAATATTGCCGCCCTGCGGTTCGTAAGGGCCGAGAATGCCGTTGGTGCTGATCAAAATTCGTCCGGCGCGGCCAAACATTTCAAACTGGCCGTCCGGGCGCACGATGATGATTTCATTCGACGCGCGCCATTTCTCGATATTCACCCTGATGGTGCCGAGCTGTTCCCACGGGCCGTCCAGCGATTGGGAAACGAACACCGTGCCCGGCCGCGTCTCGCTCACCACGACCGCGTAACGGCCGTCCGGCAAAACCAGCGCGGTGACATTGTGGCCTTTGCCGTTTTGGTTCGTGGGCCACAGCAAACCTTTTTCGACGTATGGCCCGACGGGATTGTCGCTCACCGCCTGCACCGCGCAGGAACTTCCCCAGCCGTTGTGGCCTTTGGCCTGATCCCAGCGGCTCGCGAACAGATGATATTTTCCATCCGCCGCCTTGAGAATCGAGCCGTCCCAATAACACCAATTTTTCATCGTGGCGTCTTCGAGACCATTTTGCGGATCGCGCGGCAATACGTTCGTCGCGCCCCACGCGTTCGTCGTCAGCGCGCTGCGAATTGGCATCGGCTGAAAATAATCAATCAAAGTTTTTTGATCGGCGTACGACGACACGGCGGCGGCCAGCGAAACAGCGAGAACAAGTTTTGAAAATGTTTTCATGTGATCGAGTAAGAATTTGGCTTGGCTGAAATCATAGCGCGACAATCATCCAATGTTGCGGCGCAAATGTGGACCGGGGTTTCATGCTTGGACAAAATGCTGCCTGAATTGCTTTTCCGGTGCTATCGCCAGTTCTGTTTATCCGACTCCATCGGAGCGGATGAACACACAAGCATTTTGATTGGCACGCCGGGAATCAGCAATTTGGAATCAAACCGTTCGTGACCACAGCACCGTTGCATCCTCCCTTTGCGTCTCCGCGTCTTTGCGCTTTTGCGTTGATATTATTCCTCACGCGCTGATGTCGCTCCTGACGGAGCTTGGAAATCTTTCTCGGCTGGTTCTACAAAGATGCCGCCCCTGACGGGGCTGCAAAACGTCGAATGTTCACGTCCGCCCGAACCGATGACGAGGAGTTTCATGAATAACTAAATCGCTTTGGAAATCTCCGCTTCCGTTTTTGGAATCGGACGTTTTCCTGATTCGACCTCGCGCGCGAATACGAGAAGTTGCTTATTCACTGCACTGTCAGGTTCAAGTTGAATGGTTCGCTCAAATGCCGAACATGCTTCCGCTACTTTGCCAGCCAACAAACACGATAAACCCAGGTTGCAGTGGAGCGCAGCGTCATTGGGGTTTTGCTTGGCCGCTTGCATCATTGCTTGAAGCGCAACATCGTGTTTGCCCAACCTGCTGGCTGCGTATCCTACTTCCTTAGCCACTGAAGGATTTTCTGGCACGCACTCATTGGCGCTAATAAACCAATCCAGTGACTGCTGAAATTCCTCCAAACTTTGAAAAGCCTTGGCGATGGCAAACATTGACGGCCAATTCTTCGGATTGATTTCGAGAACCTGCTTATGGAGTTCAATTGCTTTGCGGAGACGTCGCTTCCCAAAAAATCCAGGAGTTTTGAATGCGACATCATCGAGAAGTATCAATCCCTTCGACAGTTCGCTTGCACGGGCATACAACTCGTTATGCCGCTTCATTTGCTCGCCTGAAAGTGTTGGGTCGGGCTTCATTTTACTTACACACCCGCGCCTCGCCCTTGCCTTTGACGACTTCGCCGATGATCCAGGCTTTGTGCTTTTGCGCTTTGATGAATTTCAGCGCGGCGTCCGCCTTGTCCGCCGAGACGATGGCGACCATGCCGATGCCCATGTTGAAGACTTGATACAATTCCTCGTCCGGCACGCCGCTCTTCTGTTCGATGATCTGGAAGATGGGCAGCATATCCCATGAACCTTTTTTGATGACCACGTCGAGCGACTTAGGCAGCACGCGCGGGATGTTGTCCACAAAACCGCCGCCGGTGATGTGCGCGAAAGCGCGTAGCGGCGCGTCGGCAGACCGCCGCAAACTTGTCTTTGAGACGGCGGCGCTCTGCCGAGACGCCGCTACGCCGCCAGAATTGAACCTCTTGATGAGCTTCTGCACCAGCGGGCCGTAGCTGACATGAACCTTCAAGAGTTCTTCGCCGAGCGTGAGCTTCGAGCCGGGGATGCGGCTGGAGGTTTTCAACTTCAATTGCTCGAAGAAGATTTTGCGTCCGAGCGAATAGCCGTTCGTGTGCAGGCCGCTGGATTCAATGCCGATGACCACGTCGCCGCGCTTGATGGTTTTCTGGCCGTTGAGCATCCGGGATTTTTCCACCACGCCGACAATAGTGCCGCTTAGATCGTATTCGCCTTTTTGGTAGAAGCCGGGCATCTGCGCGGTTTCGCCGCCGATGAGGGCGCAGTTGTTTTGCGCGCAGGCGCGGGCGAAGCCTTTGATGATCTCGGTGAAGACGTGCGGCTCGAGTTTGCCCGTGCCGAGGTAATCGAGGAAGAAGAGCGGTTCCGCGCCGAGCACCGCGATGTCGTTGACGCAATGGTTCACGAGGTCCGCGCCGATGGTGTCGTGTTTATCCATCGTGAAGGCGATCTTCAGCTTCGTGCCCACGCCGTCCACGCTGCTGACGAGGATCGGTTCGCGGTATTTCTTCACGTCGAGCGCGAACAGGCCGCCGAAGCCGCCGACCTTGCCGAGGACTTCGCGGCGGTGCGTGCTGGCGAGGAGTTGCGGGAGCGTGGCTTTGACCCGGTTGCCGAGATCAATGTCCACGCCAGCCCGGGCGTAGGCTTTTTGTTTCATGCGGCGGAGATTAAACAAACAAGCCGCGCTGCGGGCGAGAAAATTTCGCCAGTGGCTGCAAAAGATAATTGGTGCGCAAAGGCCAGACGAAATTGCTTTCGCCTAAACTTTCTGCGTCAGCGCCACGCCCAGTTTCAAAAGCTTCTTCACATCCGCTTCTGTTTTTGCCTCGGCGTAAATCCGCAGGATCGGTTCCGTGCCGGAGCCGCGCAGCATCAGCCACGAGGAATCTGCCGCCACGTATTTCACGCCGTCGTAGCTTTTCACATCAGCGAGCGGGGAACGGAGGAGCTTGGCCGGGGGATTGTTCTTTAGGAATTCCATCAGCGCGCCGCGCTTCTCCAGCGGGAAATGCGTGTCAATCCGGCCGTAACGATGCGGGCCGAATTCTTTTTCCAGCCTTGCGACCAGCTTGTTGACCGAGACGCGTTCCGTGGCGAGCATTTCCAAAAGCATCAACCCGGCGGCAATGCCGTCGCGCTCGGGGATGTGTCCGGGAAAACCGATGCCGCCGCTCTCCTCCGCGCCCAGCAGCACGTCGCCCTTGAGCATTTCCGCGCAAATATATTTGAAGCCAACGCCCGTCTCGACGAGCGGCAGCCCGTAGGCCGCGCACATTTTGTCCACCATCGAAGTCGTCGTGAGCGCCTTGATCATCCGGCCTTTGCCCGCGCGGTTGATGGCCAGATGATGGAGCAACAGGCAGATGAGTTGGTGCGTGGAAAGATAATTGCCGCGCCCGTCCATGCCGCCCACGCGGTCGGCATCGCCATCTGTCACCAGGCAAATGTCATGCGGATGCTTGCGGAGGAAAGCCTGGCTGCGGGCGTAATTCTTTTCAATCGGCTCAGGATTGATGCCGCCGAACAATGGATCATGTGCGCCGTTCAACGTGGTGACTTTGCAGGTGGTGCCCGCCAGCAATTGCTCGAAGCAGCCCGCGCCGACGCCGAACAACGCCTCGTGCGCAAACCGCAGTTTCGATTTCGCGATGAGCTTGAAGTCCACCAGTTTTTTCAACGCCGCGTAATGCGCCGGGCGGACATCTTTGACGACGACCTGTTTTGCCTTGATGGCGTCCGCGAGCTTCAGGGTGCGAACGGGGTTGCGATCCAGAAATCCTTCGATGACCTGGCAAGTCGCGGAATCGCTGGAGCCGCCGTAATGAGACTTGAGCTTGAAGCCGTTGAAGACCGGCGGATTGTGGCTGGCCGTGATCATCACGCCGCCGACGGCCCCAAGATGTTTCACTGCGTAGGAAACGGAGGGCGTGGGCGTGGGCTCCGGCGTGAGGACGACGTGATAATCGTTGGCGGCAAAAACTTCCGCCGCACATTTGGCAAAGGCATCGGACAAAAACCGCCGGTCGTAGCCGATGACGGCTTTCAGTTCGCGTCCGACAATTTCTGACTTCCGATTTCCGATTTCCGATTTCCAGTAGTCCGCCGTCGCCTGGGAAACCCGCGCGACATTGTTGAAAGTAAAATCCTCGGCGATGACTGCGCGCCAGCCATCCGTTCCAAATTTGATCTGAGCCATGCGCCAAGGTTGGCAGAAGAAATTTTCGCTGCCAAGCGCGGAGGCGCGGCGGGAAAATTCTTTGCGCTTGCTCCAGGGCGGCGGGATTCCATAATGGCCGCGCTGGTTTTTTACTGTTTTACGGGCGCTTAGCTCAGTGGTAGAGCATCTCGTTTACACCGAGGTGGCCGGGGGTTCGAATCCCTCAGCGCCCACCAACTTTTTCAAACCTCCTGCATTTGTGCGCGCCATCGCCATCGAAATTGTCCGCCGACTGCACGACGCCGGGTTCGCCGCGTTCTGGGTCGGCGGTTGTGTCCGCGATTCGCTTTTGAAACGCGAGCCGGGCGATTACGACATCGCCACCGCCGCGTTGCCGGAGCAGATCGAGCACACTTTTCCACACACCATTCCCGTCGGCCGCAAGTTTGGCGTGATGATCGTGGTCGAAGGCGGCCATCAGTTTCAAGTCGCCACGTTCCGCGCGGAGGCCGATTACCGCGATGGCCGGCACCCCGAGCAAGTGACGTTCGGCGATGCGCCCGCCGATGCCAGCCGGCGGGACTTCACCGTCAACGGACTTTTTTTTGATCCCATTCAAAAACAGTTGCACGACTGGGTGGGCGGCGAAAAAGATCTGCGCGCGAAAATCATCCGCACCATCGGCGACCCGGCGGAACGGTTTGGGGAGGATCATCTGCGCCTGCTGCGCGCCGTGCGTTTCGCGGCGCAGTTGGGTTTTGAAATCGAACCGGCAACCTTCGCGGCCGTCCAAACCTTCGCACCGAAAATACAAACCATCAGCGCCGAACGCGTGCGGGATGAATTGCTCAAGCTGTTCGCGCCCCCGCACGCGGCGCGCGGACTGGATTTGTTGGACGCCGCCGGGTTGCTTGAACACGTCCTGCCGGAACTCGCGGCCACGGTGTCGTGCGAGCAATCCCCGGACTATCATCCCGAAGGCAGTGTGTTCAATCACCTGCGTTTGATGCTCCAGCAACTGCCGGCCGACGCCGATCCGCTGCTGTCGTGGGCGGTTTTGATGCACGACATCGCCAAGCCCTTGACCGCCTCGCGCGATGAAAAAACCGGCAGCATCCATTTTTACGAGCACGAAAAAATCGGCGCGGATCTTGCGGAAAAAATCCTGATGCGCCTGCGCTTTCCCAACGGGCAGATTGAAACCGTGGTCGCCGCCGTGCGTCATCACATGCAGTTCAAGGATGCGTTGAAGATGCGCAAGTCCACGCTGCGCCGGCTGCTGCTCCGCGAGACGTTTCCGCTGGAGCTGGCCTTGCACCGGCTCGACTGCCTCGGTTCGCACCGCCGGCTGGACGTTTATGATTTTCTGGTGGCACAGGCGCGCACACTGGCGCAGCAGCCGGAAATCCGTCCGTCGTTGCTGACGGGAAATGATCTGATCGCGTTGGGCGTCAAACCGGGGCCGGAGCTGGGAAAGTTGCTGGCTGAAATCCGCGAACAACAGTTGTCGGACGAATTGAAAACACCGGATGAGGCGCGAGCGTGGGTCAGGAAAAAAATCGCCGGTTAAAACCGCGCCTGAAAAAATCCATGTCCCTCCGCGTTGCTCCGTGGTTAAATTTTCCTGCGTCATGCGTCCGTTGATCCACGACATCCAAACCGTGCAAACGCCGGAATCGCTCGTCGAGCAGCTTCACGGCGAACCAGGCATCGTGCTGTTGCGCAGCGCGGTGTTTGATTCGCCGCAGGCGCGGTATTCCTTCGTGGCCGTGCGTCCATTCCTGACCTTCCGTTCCTTCGGCTCCCGTTCTGAAGTCACCCATCACGAATCACGTTTCATGAATCACGTCCAATTCGGCAACCCCTGGCAATTGCTGGACGCGCTGCTGGCCCGCTGCGAACTGCTGGATGAAATTGACCTGCCGTTTCCGCTCGGCGGCTGCTTCGGCTACTGGGGCTACGACCTGAAAAATTTCGTGGAGCCGAAACTCCCGCGCCGCGCTGTCAACGATCTCGAACTGCCTGATTGTCACGTTGGCTTTTACGACAGCCTGGTGGTGTTCGATCATCGTCTTGGAAAAGTCTGCGTCGTCTCCACCGGCCTCGATGCGGATGGTTCTCGGAGCGAGGCGCGGGCACAGGAGCGGGCGGGATTTTGGCGCGGCCAGCTTGAAAAGGGAGCGCCGGTCTCCGACCCGGCTCAGCCCGGCCCCGCAATCAAACACGCCGGGCTGGAGGCCGGTGCTCCGGTCGCCAATCTCACCCGCACCGAATTTCTCGCGGCCGTGGAGCGTGTACAGCGTTACATCCGGGCTGGTGATATTTACCAGGCTAACCTTTCGCAGCGCCTGACCGTGCCGGGTGACTTCGCCGGTTGGGAAATGTTTCAACGCCTCAACGCCGTTTCGCCCGCGCCCTTCTCCGCGTTTCTCGACTGTGGTGAATTCCAGATTGCCTCGTCGTCGCCCGAACAATTTCTCCGCCTGAGCGGGCCGCACATTCAAACGCGTCCAATCAAAGGCACGCGTCCCCGGGACAACGACCCGACGCGCGACGCCCAGCTCGCCTACGAATTGCAGACCAGCGCCAAGGAACTCGCCGAGTTGGTGATGATCACCGACCTGCTGCGCAACGATCTGGGCAAGGTCTGCGAATACGGTTCCGTGCAGGTGCCGGAACTCGCGAAGCTGGAAAAATATGCGCAGGTGCAGCATCTCGTTTCAACCGTCGAAGGCCGTCTGCGAAATGACGTGACGCACTTCGCCGCTTTCGCATCGTGCTTTCCCGGCGGCAGCATCACCGGCGCGCCGAAGATTCGCGCAATGGAAATCATTGACGAACTGGAACCCATTTCCCGCGGGCCGTACTGCGGCGCGATCGGATACCTGGGTTTCAATCGTGAGAGCCAGTTGAGCATCACGATCCGCACGGCGATCTGCAAAGAAGGTGTTGCGCACTTCAACGCAGGTGCCGGCATCGTGGCGGATTCAATTTCAGAAGCCGAATATGAGGAGACACTGGCCAAAGCCGCCGGATTTTTTGCGACGCTGGAAAATTGCGGGGCCAACGTGAGGAGGTTCGGTTCAAACGCGGAAGCCCGAGCTGACAGGGGGAATGATTGACAAGGGAACAAAGGCGGAAGCGTTCCAGCTGACGAAGGGGTAGGATGTTTGGGAAATTTTGGGAGTTCTTTTGCATTCGCAACCGCATCTGATTCCCTC
>JANYDP010000268.1 GCA_025363535.1 Verrucomicrobiota bacterium
AAGGCGGAAGGCGTCGCGTTTGTGGACCTCAACGAAATCATCGCTCAACGCTACGACGCACTGGGGAAGGAAAAAGTCGAGCCGCTCTTTGCCGACGAGCATACGCACACCAGCCAGGCGGGCGCGGAGTTGAACGCGGAATGTGTCATTGACGGATTGAAGCGGCTTGCGGAGAATCCTCTCGTTCCCTTTTTGCGCGCGGAGAAACCATGAAGTCCTGTTTGCCCAAACCGAAGCCCGCCATCCCGGCCGCATGAACGCCCTTTTCAAATTCGCTGTCCTCGTGGCCGCGCTGGTTAGCCAGCCTTTGCCCGCAGCGGATTTGTTTGTTTATTTCGGAACGCACCGCGCCACAACGAACGCGGGTTTTTCGCTGGCGCATTTTGACACGGACACCGGGGAGCTGACGAAGCCGGAATTTTTGCTGGGGGCGGCCGGGCCTGCATTTTTTGAGATTCATCCCGACGGCCGGCATCTGTACGCCTGCAACGCCGCCACCGGCGGGGAAGTTTCCGCGTATGAAATCGAGCCGCACACCGGGCAGCTTTCCCTGCTCAACAGCGAGCCTTCAGGCGGCGGCGAGCCTTGCTACCTCAGCTTTGATCAGACGGCGCGGTATGCGTTGGTCGCCAACTACGACGGCGGCAACCTCGGCGTCTTCGCGCTCCGGGCCGACGGCGGGATCGGCGAGCGCACCGGTTTCGCGCAGCACGCCGGCAGCAGCGTGGATCCGCGCCGTCAAACCCGCGCCTATGCCCACGCGATTCTGGCCGCGCCGGACAACCGCTTCGTGCTCGGTGCCGACCTGGGCGTGGATAAAATTTATTCCTACCGTTTCAGTTCGCAGGAGGGATCGCTCAAAGCAAATGATCCGGCGTGCGTCCGGGTGGCGATGGGTTCCGGGCCGAGGCATCTGAAATTTCATCCGAACGGACGCTGGGTGTATGTGCTGAACGAACTTTCCAGCACGATCACCGGTTTCAACTGGAATGCCGAGACGGGCGCGCTCGGCGAGTTTCAAACCGCGTCCACGCTGCCCTCCGATTATTTCGCGGCGAACACGGCGGCGGAAATCGTGGTGCATCCGAACGGGAAATTCCTTTACGCCTCCAACCGGGGCCACAACAGCCTGGCGGTGTTTGCCATTGATCCGAACGCCGGCTGGCTCAAGCTGGTGGAAAATGTTTCCAGCGGCGGCAAGCTGCCGCGTTACTTCACGTTTGATCCGACGGGCAGATGGATTTTGTGCTGCAATCATGGCAGCGAAAACGCCGTGGTTTTCCAAGTGGATGAAACCACCGGGCGGCTGGCCAAGACCGGCCCGCCGGTGGCCGTGGCATATCCGTTTTGTGCGCGTTTCCTGCCGGTGAAATGAGTTCCGCTGGGTCGGTCAAAGGTCGCCTTAAAATCAAAATGAAAGCAACTTTGCTCGGGATTTTTCTTTGCACCATGGTCAGCGCCCCCGGGCTGCACGCCGAGGTCAGGCTTGCCAGCCCGTTCACCAGCCACATGGTTTTGCAGCGCGACATGAAAGTGCCCGTGTGGGGCTCGGCGGAGGCCGGTGAAAAAATTACGGTGGAATTCGCCGGGCAAAAAGTTTCCACGACCGCGGATGCCGCCGGCAAATGGAGGGTGAAATTCAAACCGATGAAAGCCAGCGCCGAGCCGCGCACGCTCGTGGTGACTGGCAATCGTCAATTGGGAATCGAAAATCTGAAATGCGACGACGTGCTGGTCGGCGAAGTGTGGCTCGCCTCCGGCCAGTCCAACATGGATTTCACCGTCTCAAAAAAGGTGAAGTATTTTGCCGGCGTCACCAATGAGGAGCAGGAAATCGCCGCCGCAAACCATCCCCTCATCCGCATGTTCACCGGCACGGCCGCCAAAGCCTACGAGCCGCAACCGCAGGTGGGCGGCGAGTGGCGCGTCTGCACGCCCGAGTCGGTGCCGGCGTTTTCCGCCGTCGGATATTTTTTCGCACGCGAGCTGCAGCGGAAAATAAAAATCCCCGTCGGCATCGTGATGCTGGCGTTTGGCGCGAGCACGGCCGAGTCGTGGATTCGGCGCGAGACGATGGCCGCCGACCCGCAGTTGAAGCCGATGCTGGATCGCTTTGATGCGGCGATGGAAAGCTTCCGCACCAATCCGCCGCCGGTCGTGGCCGCACCACGTTCGGAAGATGTTTCCGCCACCAATGCCGCACCTGGCGGACGCCGTCGCGGCAGCCCGCCGCGCGACCCGGTGCAGGATCAGCACAATGCGACGGTGCTGTTCAACGGCATGATTGCTCCCGTCATTCCGTTCGCGCTTCGTGGGGCCATCTGGTATCAGGGTGAATCCATTGTCGGCGGCGAAGACGGGCGCGCGTTGTACCCGCATGTTCAGGCCGCGTTGATCAAGGACTGGCGGGAGCTTTGGGGCGAAGGCGAATTTCCATTTTACATCGTGCAGCTCGCCGCGTTGAAGAACAACAGCAACCATCCGTCCGTGCGCGAAGCCCAAGCCACGGTGTTGTCGCTCCCCAACACCGGCATGGCGGTGACGATTGACATTGGCGATCCCAAGAACGTGCATCCACACAACAAGCAGGACGTGGGCGACCGGCTCGCGCGCATCGCACTGGCGAATGTGTATAAACGCAGACTCGAATTTTCCGGGCCGGTTTTTAAAGCCATGAAGGTGGAGGGTACGACGGTGCGCCTGAGCTTCACGCATCTGGGCGGCGGACTTCTGGCCAAGGGCGGGCCGCTTAAGACATTTGTGATCGCGGGTGCGGACGGAAAATTTATTCCGGCGGACGCGAAGGTCGAGGGCAAGACGGTGGTCGTCCGCAGTGCGGAAGTGGCGAGTCCGGTGGCGATACGGTACGCGTGGGAAAGTTATCCCGAGGGTTGCAATCTTTACAACGCGGACGGATTGCCAGCCGCGCCATTCCGCACAGATAAAAATAAATAATTCGTAGGGGCCGACGTGAGGAGGCTCAAACTTCAAAATGAGCCGCGTGGTTTCACAAAATATTTGAGCCTCGCCACCTCGGCTCCGCCAAGGATTTTTACGCGCGCGGGCAGACGAAATGTTCGCCGATCTGCCGCAGGGCGATTCGCTCCGGCTCTTTTTGCAGCGCGGCTTGAAAGCGTTCGAGCGGTTCGCTCATCGGCTCGTTGCTCAATTTGAACGTCTGATGATGCACCGGCACGAGGTGCTGCGCGCCCGCTTGATTCGCCATTTCAACCGCCTCCTCCGGCGTGCAATGATTCCGAATCCACGGCTGATACGCGCCGATGGGCATGATGGCCGCCGTGAACGGACCGCGCGAACGGACTTGGGAAAAGAGCGGGGTCAGGGCGGTATCGCCGCCGAACAGGAGTGATTTGCCTTCCCGCTTCAGCACATAACCGTTGTAACCGCGGGCGATGCCGTTCGGCCAGCGGTTGCCCCAGTGCTTGACCTCGAACGCCTCGATTTCCAAATCGCCCTGCGCGCCGTGGACGGTTGCCTTGCCGCTCCAGGGCAGTTCGGTGATTTGCGGCAAGCCGGTACCGGCCAAAACATCGCTGGTGGTCTTGGCGGTGACGGTGAATGTGCTTGGCGCAAGGCGGCTCAACGTGGCGACATCCAGGTGATCCATGTGGGCGTGGGACAGCAACAGCAAATCAATCGGCGGCAGTTCGTCCACCCGCAGGGCGGGCGCGATGTAGCGTTTCGGCCCGGCGGTGCCGACGCCGAGTGACACGCCGATGCGGCTGCCCAGCGTCGGATCGGTGAGAATATGGACGCCGTAAAAATTGATCAGCGTCGTCGCGTGGCCAAGCCAGCAGATGGTGATGTCGTTGTCCGACCAGCTCGCGGGATTGGGTTTGACGGGAGCGGGTAAAATTTTCCGCCGGTGGTCGGCGAGCAGCTGTCGCAACAGCCGGGCGGAACGGCTGTTGGATTTCGCCGCCCACAACGAGCCCAGCCCCGCCGTGACGGCGGCGGCGATGCAGGTGCGTTTCAAAAAAGTGCGGCGGTTTTTTTTCACGGACTCAAGTTGCCGCAGGTCGAGGGTCTGTCAAATGTGAAACGTGATGCGTGAAACGTGAAGAGTAGAAGAGGCCCCATTCCATCTCACGCATCGCGTTTCACGCTACCGTCTTTGACAAACCCACGAGGGCGGGCATTATTGGGCGCAGCAAATCAAACTGCTATGGGCGTTCAATACAAAGACTATTACAAAACTCTCGGCGTGCCGCGCGGCGCGAGCGAGGCGGATCTGAAAAAATCATTCCGCAAACTGGCGCGTGAATTTCATCCCGACGTGGCCAAGGACAAAAAGAAGGCCGAGGAAAAATTCAAGGAGATCAACGAGGCCTACGAGGTGTTGAACGATCCGGCGAAGCGCAAAAAGTACGACGAGCTGGGTGCGGACTGGAAATCCGGCGCGGACTTCCGCCAGCCGGGCCGCGGCCAGCCGCGCGGCTTTCGCGGCGGCCATTCGGCCGACTTTGAATTTGGCGGGACGGGTTTCAGTGATTTTTTCGAGCAGATGTTTGGCGCGCGGGGTGGCACCGGCGGCATGGATTCGCGGGGGATGCGGGCGGAGGATTTTGCGACGCGCGGTCAGGATGTCGAAGGCGACCTGATGGTGACGCTTGAGGAAGTGCTGCGGGGGGCGGTGCGTCCGGTGACGGTCCAGCACGGAACAAAGACGCAGACGCAGCAGGTGAAAATTCCGGTCGGCGTCACCGAGGGCCAGCGGCTGCGGGTGGCGGGGCGGGGCGGGGCGGGCGGGGCGGGCGGGCCGGCGGGAGATTTGTTGCTGCGCGTGCGGCTGGCGAAGCATCCCGAGTTTGAGGTGGTCGAGCGCAATCTGATTTACGAGGCGGAGCTCGCGCCGTGGGAGGCGGTGCTGGGCGCGGACATTTCGGTACCGACGCTGGGCGGGAAGGTGAGCATCAAGATTCCACCGGGAACCCAGAACGGGCAAAAACTGCGGGTGCGCAGCCGCGGCCTGCCGCAGCAAAATGGCGAGCAGGGCGACCTGATCGTAGTGACGCGCGTGGGGGTTCCGACACACATCCCCGAGGCGGAGCGGAAGTTGTGGGAGCAACTGGCGCGTGAGTCGAACTTCAAGCCGAGGGATTGAGCGGATAATTTTTCGCAAACGTTTTCTCACCGGCGTTGACTTTGTTTTCGTCCGCACTACTCTGTGCGCACCTCACCGCGAGCAACCCCGCAGTGCGGCCTTAACCGTGGCAGAAAAAGACGATTATCTAGTGGACATGCTGGTGGACCTCGGCTTCGTCAGTGCCGAGCAGGTCGCCAAGGCGCGGACAGAAGCTGAGGCCGCGCACGTTGGCGTCGTGGATCTCATGGTCGCGAACAAGCTGGTGCGGCCGGCGGATGTCACCCAAGCCAAGGCCGCGCACTTCGGCGCGGAAGTCGTCAATCTTTCTGAAATCAAAATCGCGGACGATGTCATCGCGATGATCCCGCGCCATATCGCCAGAAAATACCGGGTGGTGCCGGTGTTCAAACATGGCGAGACATTGACCATCGCCATTTCCGATCCGTCCGACTTGGACACCTTGGACAGTCTCGGGCATCTGCTGCACGCGGAGATCAATCATCAGGTGGCTTCGGAGGCGGACATCGAGGCGGCGTTGAACAAGTATTACGCGGGCGAAAAGCGGACCATCGCCGATGACGACATGTTCAAGGATGTCATCAATGAACTCACCCTCGATCACGTTGAAGCAACCAAGGGTGATGTGGTGGGCGACGTGGAGACGGAAGCGCCGCTGATCCGGCTGGTGAACCAGTTGATCGTGGACGCGTTCAAGATGCGTGCGTCGGACATTCATCTCGAACCGCTGGCCAAGAGTTTCCGCCTGCGTTACCGGATTGACGGCATGCTGCATGAGATGAAGGCACCGCCAAAGCGGTTGCAAGGTTCCATCATTGCGCGGCTTAAAATTCAGGCGAACATGTCCATCTCGGAGCACCGCATTCCGCAGGACGGTCGTATTCAATCGAAGGTGGGCTCGAAGGTCATTGATCTGCGCGTGTCGTGCCTGCCGACGAATCATGGCGAGAGCATCGTCATGCGTATTCTGGACAAGGAAGGTTTGAAGCTCGGTCTGCCCGAGTTAGGATTTTTCACGGATGACCAGCAGACCTTCGAGCGTATCATCGGCATGCCGGACGGCATTTTGCTGGTGACGGGGCCGACGGGTTCCGGCAAGACAACGACGCTTTACTCGTGTTTGCATTTCATCAACCGTCCGGACCGCAAGATCATCACGGTCGAAGACCCGGTGGAATATATTCTGGCCGGCATCAACCAGGTGCAGGTCAGCGAAGCGGTGGGGTTGACGTTTGCGATGGCGCTGCGTTCGATTTTGCGTCAGGCACCGAACGTGGTGATGATCGGGGAAATTCGCGACTTGGAAACGGCGTCCATCGCGATCAACGCGTCGCTGACCGGTCACTTGGTGTTCTCCACGCTGCACACGAACGACGCGCCCGGCGCGGTGGCCCGTCTGGCGGACATTGGCGTGAAGCCGTTCTTGATCGCCTCGTCCACGCGCTGTCTGATGGCGCAACGGCTGGTTCGCAAAGTCTGCAAACAATGCGGCGAGCCGTGGATGCCGCCGGAGTCGGATTTGCGGGCGCTCGGGCTGGATACGAAGGACATTGCGAAGGCGACGTTCCGCAAGGGCAAGGGCTGCTCGAATTGTTCGGGCACCGGCTGCCGCGGACGCTTCGGGATTTTTGAGATTTTTGTGATTGACGACGATGCGCGGAAATTGATTTACGACCGCGTGCCCACGTCGGTGTTGCGCGCCCGCGCGCGGGAGATGGGGATGCGAACCCTGCGGGAAGACGGCATCCGCAAGGTGCTGGCCGGGCTGACCACGTCGGAGGAAGTGATCCGGGCGACGGTGGGTGATGCGGAATAACCGGGCATGGGCGCAATGAAAAAATTTCGCGTGCCGAGGACGGCGGTTGATTGTCCAATACTGAACTAGCTTTTTATCATGTCATATCAGATGTCCGATTTGTTGCAGTTGGTGGTGTCGGAAGGTTCTTCCGACCTTCACATCCGTGTGGGCATTCCACCCACCATCCGGGTGCATGGCATTTTGCACCGCGTTGAGGGGCCGTCGCTCACCCCGGAAGGCTCCGAGGAGTTGATGCGGAGCATCACATCGGAGGATCACATCCAGCAGATTCGTGAACGGGGCGGGGCGGACTTCGCCTTCGCGTTTGGCGAGGCGGCGCGGTTCCGCGTCAGCGCGTTCAAGGAGAAGGGAAATTTCGCGATGGTGCTGCGGCAGATTCCGAGCAAGCTTTTGACGATGGAGCAGATTGGAATTCCCCCGTCCATCAAGGAGATGCTTTACAAGCCGCGCGGTCTGGTGCTGGTGACCGGGCCGACGGGTTCGGGCAAGACGACCACGCTCGCCTCGCTGATCAACATCATCAACGAAGAGCGCGACGAGGCGCATATCATTACGATTGAGGACCCGATCGAGTATTACCACAAGCACAAGAAGGCGGTGGTCACGCAGCGCGAGGTGCATGTGGACGTGCCCAATTTCGCGGAAGCCCTGCGGCGTGCCTTGCGGCAGGACCCGGACGTGGTGCTGGTCGGCGAAATGCGCGACTTGGAAACGATGGAGGCGGCGATCACGGCGGCGGAGACGGGTCACTTGGTGTTCGGCACGCTGCACACGACGGGCGCGGCCAAGACGATTGACCGTATCACGAACGCGTTTCCGACCAGCCAGCAGGAAATGGTGCGCATCCAGCTTTCGACGGTTTTGCAATGCGTGGTTTCACAACTGTTGATTCCGCGCATTGACAAGCCAGGGCGCGTGGCGGTGTTTGAAATCATGGTCAATACGCCGTCCATCGCCGCGCTGATCCGCGACAACAAGACCTTCCGCATCCAGTCGGACATCCAGACGGGCGCCAAGTGGGGGATGGTCACGTTGGATTCGTTCCTGGTGGAAAAATATCTGGCGGGCATGATTTCCCGCGAGGAAGTGGTGACCAAGTCGCAGGATCCGGTGACGATCCAGGCCAAGCTCCAGGAACTGGATCTGGCGCAGGCGACCGGCTCCAAACGATGAGGATGCGGGCGGACTAGGATTTCAATATGGCCGAAGACATTTCAAATCCGTTGCTGTCGTTGATCAAGGATCAGGGGCTGATTGATGACATTCAGTACGAAGAGGTGTTCGCGGAGCACAAACGCGGCGGAACCGAGGTGCTGCAGATCCTCCAGGATTCGGGCATCATGGATTTGCAGGCGATTCTGCAGGTCATCGCGAACTACCTGAACGCGGAAGTGGTTTCGCTCAAGGACAAGGAGTACGCGCCCGCCTTGCTCAAGACCATTCCGGCCGCGACCGCTCGGATGTACCGCTGCTTTCCCGTGAAGCTCACCGAAGCCGTGCTGCAAGTCGCATTCGAGGATGCGCTCAATCCGGCGCGCGTGGACGAACTGGGTTTCATCGTCAAAATGGAAATCCAGCCGGTGGTGGCCGATCCGGCGGAGGTGCGCAAGCTGATCGAGAAGCACTATGGCGCGGAGGATAGTGAGAATGTTTCGGACATTTTGAAGGCGCTGGGCGAGGACAAGAATCTCGCCAAGGACGCGGCGGAGTTGACGACGGCAGACAATCCGGCCCTGATCGCCAACTTGGCGGATGCCGCGCCGATCGTGCGGTTCGTCAATCTGATCATCATGCAGGCGGTGCAGGATCGCGCGAGCGACATTCATTTCGAGCCGTTTGAAACGGAGTTCCGCATCCGTTATCGCGTGGACGGCGCGCTGTATGAGATGGCCCCGCCGCCCAAGCATCTGGCGATTCCCGTGGTGTCGCGCATCAAGATCATGGCGAACCTGAACATCTCGGAATCCCGGATGCCGCAGGACGGACGCATTCATTTGCCGCTGGGCGACCGCTCGGTGGACTTGCGCGTATCCACGCTGCCGACGGCGTTTGGTGAGTCGGTCGTGTTGCGCGTGCTGGATCGCTCGGCGACGAGCCTTGATCTGGAAACGCTGGGGATGCCGAAGTACGTGTATGAGTTCACGTCGGAAGTGATCCAGCGGCCGAACGGAATTTTTGTTGTGACCGGACCGACGGGTTGCGGCAAGACGACGACGCTTTATTCCTGTCTGCGCCGGGTGAACACGATTGATACCAAGCTGCTCACGGCGGAGGATCCCGTTGAATTCGACATTGAAGGCATCATGCAGGTGGCCATCAACGAAGGCGTGGGCATGACGTTCAGCAAGGCGCTGCGCTCGTTCCTGCGGCAGGATCCGGACATCATCATGGTGGGCGAAATGCGCGATATCGAGACGGCGCAGATTTCCATCCAGGCCTCGCTGACGGGGCATCTGGTCTTGAGCACGCTCCACACGAACGACTCGCCCGGCGCAGTGACGCGTCTGGTGGATATGGGCGTGGAACCGTTTTTGATTTCGTCCACGCTGATGGGCGTGCTCGGGCAGCGGCTGGTGCGCAAGGTTTGTCAAAATTGCCGGACCTCCTTTGAGCCGACCGAGAACCAGCTTTCACTGCTCAATCTTTCGCCGCACGACCTGGGTGATAAGGTTTT
>JANYDP010000299.1 GCA_025363535.1 Verrucomicrobiota bacterium
TTCCAATTCAATCCGAATACTGGCCTTGTCTTGATTCTGTGGGCTACTGGGGAGCGCATGAGACATGGATGTTTTAGTTGAGTTTGGTTTCAAAGTCCACCGGGGATTGGAAGCCGAGCCGCGCAACCCGACCATGACCAGCACGCAGCAACAGTCGCCCGCAGAAGTCCACAATCTCGGCGAAGTCTGGTGCTCGGCGTTGTGGGAAGTGCGCGCGAATCTCATTTCCAAGCACGGCTTCGCAGCGGGCAACCAGCTCGTGCTTCAACTCGTCACGGATGGGATGAAGCTTTCGCCGGCCAACCCCAATTTTCTCCAGGCGCGCGATGCGATTATTCAAGCGGATCTCGTGGACAACGGCGGAACCAATCGCAATGCGCTCTGGGCCGGCTTCGCGAAACGCGGCATGGGTTTCAGTGCGACGTGTTCGGATAGTTCCACCACGGCGAACGCGGTCGAGGCCTTCGACAACGGCGATGATTTGCACGCGACAGCGGACACGGCGTTCGCCACGAGCGGTGGAAAGGGCGGAACATTTTCTCCGAGCTGCCAGACTTACACTTTGACCAACACGGGCGCGGCTCCGCTCGCGTGGGCCGCTGTTCACGCGCAATCTTGGTTCGACGTCGCGCCAGCGTCAGGCGTGCTCGCGACCGGCGCGACTGTCACCGCGAGCGTCTGTCTCAATGCCTCCGCCAACGCGCTGAATGTGGGGAGCTACACCGACACGCTTGCATTCAGCAACACGCTGACCGGTGCGGTGCAGTTGCGCGTCGTCGCGCTCGAGGTGCTGCCGACACAACGCGCGTTTTATTTTGCGTTCGACACCGATGCTGGCTGGACGAAGTCGGGCACCTGGGCTTTCGGCCATCCCAATGGACTCGGCGGTGGCGGCGGCATTTACGGATTTCCAGATCCGACCAGCGGCGCGACCGGTGCCTATGTTTACGGCGTCAATCTCAACGGTAACTACTCGACCACCGTTGGCGCACAATTCAATCTGACGAGCGGCGCGTTGAACCTCACCGGCAAGACCAACTGCGTATTGCAATTCCAGCGCTGGCTCAACACCGACGCCTCGCTCTTCGTGCAGGCGGAGATTTACGTTTCGACGAACAACGCAGCCTTCACGCGCATCTGGGCCAGCGGTCTCGGAGCGATGGATGGCGCGTGGAGCAAACAGCACTACAACATTTCCGCCATCGCTGACAACCAGCCGACGGTTTATCTGCGCTGGAGCTATCGCATTTTGCGGACCGCACGCTCCCGATGTCCGGCTGGAACATTGACGACGTGGAAATTTTAGCCGATCCGCCGGCGGTAATCCTCGCGCCGCGATTGGACATTCAACTGACCTTGCCGAACACCACGCTGCTTTAGTGGCCCACAAACGTCGCCGGCTTCGCGCTCCAGCAGAATTCTGATCTCCTGACGACGAACTGGGTGGCCACAACCAACACCATCAACATCGCGGGCACCAACAATCAGGTCGTCATCCCGCTGCCCGGTCAGAATGAATTCTTCCGTCTGAAACTGCCGTGAACCATTTGGTCAAGGTGCGGGCGTTCTCTCCAACGTGGCGTTCCGGAGCCGTGCTCCGGTTCGAAAAACGCACCTTGACCTTCACTTGGCGGCCAGCCTGATCGCCCGGAAGGACGATCTGGGGAAAGGGGCGACGCTGCTTGAAGTGGTGGGCCCACCCGGATTTGAACCGGGGACCAAGCGATTATGAGTCGCCTGCTCTAACCGCTGAGCTATGGGCCCGCCCGACTGCCCGATGATGAGTGTTCTGATTCCGGCAGGCAAATGTTAAAACGTCCGGTGCCCGCTGGGGGGTGGACGCCACCGCTTTCAACGGGGAGGCTGGCATTTTTGCCCGGCCTGGTGTTTGGGCGGCCGGATGGGGTCAGACTGTTTCCGGCACCACAAATGGCCTGCGGTATTTCCGCGTGAGCAACTGGTTCGCCGCGCGGTTGTTGGTAAAACGCTCGGTCTTGGGATTCATCTTCAAGACTTCGCCGAGCATCAGCGGCGTCTTCTGCAGATCAACTTGGTTTGCGCCAAGATGTCCTTCCATCCGCGCTAGGCTCTCGGCGAGGTCGCTGTCGGCCTTGGTTGCCTCACGGATTTTTTCCGGCGACATCGGCTGGCCGAGGCGGTGCGAAATATTTCCCGTGTGGCACAGCGCAGCGGAAACGTGTCCCTCTAAAATGTCCGCGTGCAAGTCGGCGGCTTTGCGGCTGCGGACGGCCGCGATGAAATTTTCAAAATGGTTGCCGCCTTCATCGAAGGTTTTGATTTCCTTGCCCGCCGCGTTATAGGCAATCGCTTTCGTATAACTCGGAATCACAATGCTGCCGCCTTCGCACTCCACCACCACGCCGATGCTCGCGCCGTGAAAATCATCCACCTTGTTGGAATCAACTCCGGCGGGCAGACCGCGCACCTCAAAAATCAGCGGCGCGGTTTTGTAATCGTGGAAAACAATCTGCGAGTTCGGAGTGATGCCGTCGTCTTCGTAGCCGAAACGTCCGCCGATGCTGATGATGCGCGGGGACATTTCCGACTCGCCCAAAATCCAGCGCGCGATGTCCATCTGATGAACACCTTGGTTGCCGATGTCGCCGTTGCCGTATTCCCAGAACCAATGCCACTCGTAATGCACCGAACCATTCTTCTTGCTGTTGCGGCGCGGCGGATCGTGCGGCGCGGGACCGCACCATAAATCATAATCAATCGTTTCGGGAACTGGCTGCGGGCCGGAAGTTTTGCCGATGCTGTCGCGACGTTTATAGCAAAGGCCGCGCGCCCGAAGAATTTTTCCGAGATGACCTTCGCGCAGCCACGCGATGGCCTCCTGCAAGCCCACGCTGGAGCGGCACTGCGTCCCGACCTGCATGATGCGATCATATTTGCGCGCGGCCTCGACCATCTTGCGGCCTTCCCAGACATTGTGCGACGCGAGCTTCTCGACATAAACATCCTTGCCCGCCTGCGTCGCCCAGATCGCACCGAGCGCGTGCCAGTGATGCGGCGTGGCGAACGATACGGCATCAATGTCTTTGCTCTCCAAAAGTTTTCGGATGTCGGTGTAGCCCGCGATTTTTTCTCCGTTGGCGGTCGCGGTTTTCAATTCCTTTGCGAGAACTGATTTGTCCACATCGCACAGCGCAACCAGCCGCACGCCCTTCATCTTGCTGAACGCCTCGATGTGATTTTTCCCGCGCCCGTTGAAACCGACGACGGCGACGCGAATGTCGTCGTTCGCACCGAGGACGCGCGACTTGGCGGAAGTTTGCGTGACGAGCGGGCAGGCTTTGAACGCCGCCGCTGCCAGCAGCGAATTGCGAATGAAATGGCGGCGGGGAATTTTATTCATGACAAATGTGGGGCGGACTTATTTCACCTCGTCCACGAACTTTTTATATTGCGCCTCCGCCTGCTCCGGCGTCGCGGCACTGTCGAGAATGACGAGACGATAACGGAACGTGACGAATTTTTTCGGTTCAATGGTCAGATTTAATTTCTCCTTCCCCTTGCTGAAAATTTCCTCGCCGAGCGGATTCGCCGCAAACAAGCCGTAGCCGCGCGCGTGCCAGTAGGTCGGAAAGCCCGCGTTCAGCGGATGATCCAGCATGAGCAGCGTGACATCTTTTTCATTCACCTTGCCCGCCAAGGTCGCCCAGCGTCCGCGCGTGCCCCAGACATCGTCGCCGGTTTTACCTTCGCTGCTGCGATAGAGTCCGCTCACGCCGTTCGTGTCCATCGCTTTTACCGTCGTGGGTCGGCCGCTCGCGTCGGTGAATGTCACCGCTTCGGTGGAAGGCTGCTCCAGTTCCCGCCGCACGCGCAGACCGAGCAAGCCATCCTTGTTGTCCTTGAATACGACCGGCTTTTCAAACGCGGTGAGCGTAGAAATCCGATCCACCACGCGACAGCCCATTGACGCTCGGAAAATAAATTTTGTCGTCTCGCGCAACACCGGCTGGCCATCGGGCATCATCCAATCGGCTTCGACTTCCAGTTCGCCTTGATCCGCGCCGCTGCTCGCTTTCACGATGCGGCGATGCACAATCGTTCCCATCTTCGCCTGCTGCTCCGCCGACTGTGTGGTGGAGTTGTTCCAAAAATCCACGCCGTTGACGTTTTCGTAATTGAACCACAGCCCGACGTGGTGCGGATGATCCGTGCGTTCGCCCGCGCGCGGTTCGAGCGGCCAACCGCGCGTGACCACCGTGCCGCTGGCCGAGCGCAACGGAAACAGCACCGGCTTTTTCAGCGTGTCCGGCCAGATGTAGGAAGTGAACGGCTGGCCGTCCACCAGCACATCCACGCGGCGGGCGGCTTCGTTTGGCACGACGGTGACGCCCTTGTCCGGCGCGGCGTGAAGACTGGAGGCAATGAGCATGGCGAAGGAGCATACCCGAAGCCGGGAAAGTTGCGTGGTCATGGGCAGAGATTCGCTATGACCAAGCGCAACGTCAAGCGGTGATCATTTTTGGTAGTGGCTCAATTCGAATTCAGCGGGGCGTCGCGGCTGCCGGCTGGAACGTGACGACGTGATACGTCGCCGGGCCATCGCCCACGTTGCGCATCGCCTGCGGAACATTGGCGGCGTTGAAGATCACCGAACCTGGCCCGAGGCGCACCCACTTGTCCTCGACGAACGCCTCGATGGTTCCTTCCTTCACGATGATGACCTCGTCGTGCGGACGCTTGAGGATCGCGTGGTTGGTCGCGCCCGGATTGAGCGTGGACGCGTGGCACTCCAGCAAATCCAGCGTGGCGGTCGGGCCTTCGAAAAACTTCTTGCCGGAGCCGTTCGCGTTCGGCTTGGCTTCGAGGGAATTCCATTCAATGGCGGTGGAGGTCATGGCCGGTTTTTTAGCAGATTGCGCCAGCGCCGCAAGTCCGGCGACGGTCAAAGCGGCGAACAGCAGTTGCGTGAAGTTTTTTTGTGTCAGCATAAAAACATTTTTGTTCCGGGTGGTGGCAGCGTAGAATAGGCCTCAGCGAAGGTTGGAATTCAACTTCAATGTGGGCGAACGGATTCGCGAAGTGAAACTCTGGCGGGCCGGCCAGGTTTCCAGCAGCGTCATCGGACTTCACTTTTCCCCGCGACCCGGCGACAATTTGCCGATGAAAACATGGACTTTGATTTGGTGCGCGACGGTCATCACCGGCGTTGCGTTTGCGGAGACCAACACGCTCACGATTGACCTCGCGCAATCCGGCAAGCCGATCAGCCCGGAGCTGTTCGGGATTTTTTTCGAGGACTTGAACTACGCGGCGGATGGCGGGCTTTACGCGGAGCTGGTGCAGAATCGTTCCTTTGAATATTCGGCGGCGGACCGCACGGAGTGGAATTCGCTCACGGCGTGGGAACTGGTCCAGCGTGATGGCGGCCAAGGTTCGCTGGTCGTGAACAGCGCGCAACCGCTGCATCCCAATAATCCGAACTACGCCGTGCTCGGCGTGAAGAACGGCGGCGGCGTGGGGCTGCAAAATTCCGGCTTTGACGGCATCGTCATCCAGGCGGGTGAACGCTACGACCTCTCGTTGTTCGCGCGGCAGCTTGCGTATCCTGAAGGCGCGCTGACCGTGCGGCTCGAAAGCAAAGCCGGCGAACTGCTCGGCGAGGCAAAGCTGCCGGTGCTGACCGGCGGCTGGAAAAAATATTCCGCGACCATCGAGGCCACGAACTCCGCCACGGACGCGCGGCTTGTCGTGCTGGCGTTTCATCCGGGACGCATCGGGCTGGATGAGGTTTCGCTGTTCCCGCAGAAAACTTTTCATGACCGCGCGAACGGTTTGCGCGCCGATCTCGCACAAGTGATTGCGGACATTCATCCGAAGTTCATGCGTTTCCCCGGCGGCTGCCTCGCGCACGGCGACGGCCTCGATAATTTTTACCGCTGGCAGGAAACGATCGGCCCGATCGAGCAGCGCAAAGGCCAGCGCAATGTCTGGGGCTATCATCAGAGCGTCGGGCTGGGTTACTTCGAGTATTTTCAATTTTGCGAAGACATCGGCGCGACACCGTTGCCGGTCGTGCCTGCCGGCGTGAGTTGCCAGAACTCCGGCGCGGGCGTCACGAAGCGATGGGAGGAAGGTCAGCGCGGATTGCCGCTCGACGAAATGCCCGCCTACATCCAGGACGTGCTTGATCTCATCGAATGGGCGAACGGCCCGGCGACTTCAACGTGGGGCGCAAAACGCGCGACGGCGGGTCATCCTGCGCCGTTCAATTTGAAATATCTCGGCGTCGGCAACGAAGACAAAATCACGCCGGTGTTCAAAGAGCGCTTCACGATGATTTACGACGCGATGAAGGCGAAGTATCCTGAGATCACCGTTATCGGCACGGTCGGCCCTCGACCGGACGATGCGGATTATACCAACGGCTGGAAAATCGCCGACGAATTGCGCGTGCCGATGGTGGACGAGCATTACTACCAGTCGCCGCAGTGGTTCTGGGAAAATCTTCACCGATACGACGGCTACGACCGCACGAAGTCAAAAGTCTATGCCGGCGAATATGCCGCGCACGAAAAAGACCGCGCGAACACGCTCCGCACCGCGCTCGCCGAGGCCGCGCACCTGACCGCGCTCGAACGCAACGGCGATGTTGTCCACCTCGCCTCGTATGCGCCGTTGCTCGCCAAGCAGGGCCGCACGCAGTGGCATCCCGACCTGATTTATTTCACCAACACGAACCTGCTGCGCTCGGTAAATTATTTTGTGCAGCGGATGTTCGGGCAAAATTCCGGCGACGTTTATCTACCGGTGAAAATTTCCCCGGAAGCAAACACGCTGGCAACTTCCTGCGTGCGCGACACGAAGTCCGGCGACGTGATTCTAAAACTGGTCAACAACGCCACCAATGCAGTCGTGTTGCAAATCCACCTTGCCGGCATCGGCAAAATCAAATCCGCCACGCAGACGGTGCTGACGGGCGAACCAACCAGCCACAACACGTTTGAGCATCCCAGCACACTCGGGCCGGTCACGGAAACCTTTCCGGTCGCCACCGAGTTTGCGCGCGAAATCCAACCCAATTCCCTGACCGTCCTCCGACTGAAAGCCGATTGAAGCGGAAACTTTCATCGGACAGCCGGGGCTTGACGGTCACGGTTCGGGCGATAATCTCACCGCACGCCGCACTGCCATGCCGAACATTTTAAGCTTTCTCAATTCGCCGGCCGGTTCGCTGACCTTGGTCGCCCTCTGCCTCGGCGCGATCATCTGGCTCTATTTCTACAACAACCCGCTCCGGCATGGGCGGTGGTTCATGCTGCGCCGGTTCATCAACTGGTTTCCGCTCGGGATGACCTACGCTTTTCTCTACATGGGCCGCTACAATCTGGCCGTGTCAAAGAATGCGATGGGCACGCTGATGTCGAACCAGGACTTCGGTTGGATCTTTGCCGCCGGCACCTGGACGTATGCCTTTTCGTTTCTGGTCAACGGCCCGCTCGTGGATAAAATCGGCGGCAAGCGGGGGATTCTCATCGCCGCCATCGGCTCCTCGCTGGCGAACATCCTGATGGGCGTGCTCACTTATTTGGCGGTGACGGGCCAGTTGAAGGTGAAACTGGTCGTGGCGTTTTCCATCATCTACTCGGTGAACATGTATTTCCAAAGCTACGGCGCGGTGTCCATCATCAAGGTCAAGTCGCACTGGTTCCATGTCCGCGAGCGCGGCGTGTTCGGCGCGATTTTCGGGACGCTGATTTCCTTCGGCGTTTACTTCGCCTTCGACTGGGGCCAGGCCATCGTCAAAATGACCAAGGCCAATCCCGCCGGCGAACTCGGCTGGTTTCACGGCCTGCTGCAAAAAACCTTTGCGGTCTCGGGCCAGTCCGTGGACGCGACCTGGGCGATCTTTTTCATCCCCGCCGTCATCATGATTTTCTGGGCGGTGCTGGACTGGTGGCTCATCAAGGACACGCCCGAGGAGGCGGGCTTCGCCTACTTCGACACGCATGATGCTTCGTCCGGTCAGATGCATGTGAACTTCACGACGCTGGAGCTGTTGAAAAAAGTTTTGACCAGTCCGGTGATGCTTTTGATTGCGTGCGTCGAACTGACCTCGGGCGTTTTTCGCAACGGCATCGTGCAATGGTATCTCACCTTCGCCAAGCAGGTGAAACAGCCGGGCGCAGAATTTTTCGCGGAACACTGGGGGTTGCTGCTCTGCCTGTTCGGCATCGCCGGCGGCTTTGCGGGTGGACTGATTTCCGACAAGCTCTACAACTCGCGGCGCGGTCCGCCCGCCGCGTTGCTGTGCGGCGTCGTGCTGGTCATGGCGGTTTTGATGGCCGCTTGTTTGTTCACGCAACCGTTGGTGGTCGGCTTTGCGGCGGTGCTCATCGTGGCGGCGGCGATTGGCATCACCTCGCTAATGTCAGGCACGGCGGCGACGGATTTCGGCGGGCGCAAAGCCACCGCGACCTGTTCCGGTATCGTGGATGGTTTCGCCTATCTGGGCAGCGGCGTGCAGTCCGCCTGCCTGGGCTACATTACCACCTGGAACTGGCAATGGTGGCCGCTCTTTTTCATTCCGTTCGCGCTGATGGGAGTTTGGCTCGCCGTGAAAATCTGGCACGACCTGCCCGCCGCCACGCAAAAATACATTGATGAAGTGGAGAAGAAACCAGTGCCCGAACTGGCGTTCGACTGAACGCGGTGAACGCAATTAGATAAGTATTTATTGTTTTACGATAAAAACTAGTTGATTTGCGGTTCCGGTTCGTTTATTCATCAGGTCATGAATGCGCCCACACCTGTTGCCAGGCCCAACACCCGCATGGACCGGATCCAAACCGTCAGCGGCATGTTGAGGCTGGCGATGTTCCTGCTTTTGCTCCTGAACGCGTATTCGCTCGCCTCGCTTTATTTTGGCTGGCCATGGATTCCCGGCAGCGCCAGCAAGCTGCGGATCGCCGTATCGGCCAATCACGTTTATGGCTCAATAGCCGAGGTGCCCAAAGAAATCCTGCCGTTGCTGATGGTGAAATGGGGGCTGGGCTTCTTTTGTTTTCTGGTGATGAACAGTCTGTTTCGCCTGTATCAACGGGGCATTCTCTTCTCGGCCAAGAATGTCTTCTACATCCGGTTTCTGGGCTATTACCTGATTCTCGATTGGCTGGTTAATTATCAAATACAGGGTGCCCTCCACGATATGGAACTTTATCTGACTCAACTCTTCGTGGGACTTTTGATCATCTTCGTTGCCTGGATCATGGATGAGGGCCGGAAGATTCAGGAGGAGCAGGAGTTGACGGTTTAAGCTTATGTCCATCATCGTCAACCTCGACGTGGTTCTCGCCCAGCGGAAAATGCGGCTCAACGATTTGTCCGACGGCGTGGACATCACCGCGCAAAATCTTTCCATCCTCAAAACCGGCAAGGCCAAAGCCATCCGCTTCTCCACGCTCGAAGCCATCTGCGAACATCTCGAATGTCAGCCCGGCGACATTTTGGAATATCGTCCGCCGGAAAAAAAGAAGGGCCGATAAACTAGCGGCTTTTTTCCCGCCGCCGCAATGCCCGCTCGCGCTTCTGGATTTCCCCGCGCAACAAACCCTCGGCGGACCAGCCGCTTTGCTGCGCCAGTTCCGCGAGGGCAAACAGTTCGCCGGCGAGCGTGGGTTTGGTGAGCCGACGTTTTCCTACGGCAGCGGTGAGGAGCTTGGCTTTGCGCGCTTTCTTCACGAGCTTTTCCGCGCGCAGCAACGCGGGCAGATGCTTCGGAATTCCATCCAGCGCCGAGGGCCGTGCGTGCTTCGTCCCGTGCTTTTCCGCGCGCTTGATTTTCTCCCAGTTCGCCCAGACTTCGTCCACATCTTTGACTTTGGTGTTGCCGAAGACGTGCGGATGGCGCCGAATCAATTTTTCCGAGATCGTCCGCGCCACTTTTTCAAAATTAAAAACGCCTCGCTCTTTCGCAAGCTGGCAATGAAATACCACCTGCAACAGCAAGTCGCCCAATTCCTCTTCGAGTTCGTGGTCGTCGCCGGCCTCAATGGCATCCAGCAATTCATAAACTTCCTCGACCGCGTGCCAGCGCAGTGAGCGGTGATCCTGCTCGCGATCCCACGGGCAGCCCGTGGGCGAGCGGAGTTTGGACATGACCTTCAGGAGGTCGTTGATGGCTGAGTTGTTTTTCACAAATTATTTTTAGCCACAGATGAAACACAGTCTGTATATCTAAATCAGATTTCAATAAACTAGCGAAAATCCGCTTGAATCAAAAGGATATTCGCCCTGACTCGTCACTATTTTAGCTGACTTTTCGGTGCTTTAACTGACACTTTCACTGACAGTGTGCGGCTGAACCGTTGCCAGTCCAGCCGCAATTTTCAAGGCTTCAATCTTCATCCGGCATCATTACCGTGATCGCCGGTTGCGGGTCGTCCATGTCGAGCGGGCCACAACTGGCAATCAGTTTAACAAATCACGAGGCTGTGTGAAAACTCTTGGGTGGTGAGGAGTCAGTGAGCGTTTCTCGGGATTTAGTTTTGAGGGGGCTGCT
>JANYDP010000458.1 GCA_025363535.1 Verrucomicrobiota bacterium
CGGCGCGGCCATGGAGCGGAAGCGATTGATAAGTTGGTTTATCAAAACCCGAAACGGTTTCTCAGTCAGTGTCCGAAGTTCAAGTTGCCGGACGCGCCGGTTTAATTGTTCGCCGCATGATTCTTAAACACGGACTGCACCTCGCTTACTGCACCAACGTCCATCGCGGTGAGACGTGGGCGGAAACGTTTGATTCACTCACCACGCACACGTTGCGCGTGAAGGAACGCGTCCAGCCAAAAGGTCGTTACGCCATCGGCTTGCGCTTGAGCGATCAAGCCTCCCGTGAGTTGGCCGAGCCTCAAACGTTGCTCGCGTTCCAACGCTGGCTCGACCAACACGACTGCTACGTTTTCACAATCAACGGATTTCCCTTCGGCCAGTTCCACGGCACGCGTGTGAAGGAGAATGTCTATCTGCCCGACTGGACTGACCCGCGCCGGCTCGACTACACCACGCGCCTCTTCGACTTGCTCGCACAACTTCTTCCGCCCAATGTCGAAGGCAGCGTCAGCACGTTGCCGGGATCGTTCAAGGATTTCATCACCACGTCGGAACAGGAACGCGCCATTCGCGACAACGTCTGGCGCTGCGTCGAACACATTGCAAAACTGAGCGAGCGAACCGGGCGCAACTTCCATCTCGGACTTGAACCTGAGCCGTTCGGCTATTTCGAGAACAGCGCCGAGACAGTGAAGTTCTTCGAGCAGCTCCGTGATGAGCATCCGCGTGACCCACGCCTCAATGCTCAGCTCGGCGTGAACTACGACACCTGCCATTTCGCCATCGAGTTCGAGGAAGCGGCGGATGCAGTGAAACAATTTCAGCAGCACGATATTCGCATCAGCAAGATTCACCTGAGCAACGCGCTCAAACTTCAACCCACGCCCGCCGCGCTGTGTCGGCTCGCAGCGTTTGCGGACGAGGTGTATCTGCATCAAGTCATCGTGCGCCACGCAGATGGTTCGCTCACCAAGTTTCGCGATCTCGCTCCGGCATTGAACAGTCCGTTCACGCAATCACCCGCGCCTGACGGCGAGTGGCGCGTGCATTTCCACGTCCCGCTTCAGATGCAACCGACGGCGGAACTCGACACCACGGCGGATCACGTTCTGGGCTTGTTGAAATGCCTGCAAGTGCAGCCGCAACTTTGTTCGCATCTCGAAATGGAAACTTACACCTGGGCGGTCTTGCCCGAGCCACTGCGCAGCCGCGACGTGACGGATCAAATCGTCGCAGAATACGATTGGACGTTACGGCAACTCGCCGTGCATGGTTTGGGCTGACATTATGCCAGCAGCCTTTCCAAAACTTCGCACGCTGCTTGTCCTGGGCCGGATCTCAAACCTGCCCACGGTCTGGTCGAATTGTCTGGCGGCGTGGCTGCTGAACGGTGGTCATTCATGGAATAACTTTTTCGTCCTCTGCCTCGGAGCGACGCTGCTCTACATCGGCGGAATGTTTCTCAACGATGCGTTCGATGTGGTGTTTGATCGTCAGTTTCGACAGGAGCGTCCGATTCCTTCCGGGCAGATCAGTGCGTGCGCAGTCTGGATGATCGGTTCAGCACTGCTGTTGCTCGGCTGGCTATCGCTGCTGTTGCTTGGGCTTTCCGTGGCGCTGGTCGCACTGCTTTTGGTCGGAGCAATCATTTATTACGACGCGGTTCACAAACGAACCATCTACGCACCGTTGCTCATGGCAGCGTGCCGTTTCTTGCTCTATTTGGTTGCAGCTTCGGCCACGCTCCATGTCGTGAATGATGCCGTCACCTGGCACGGGCTTGCTTTGGCGGCATACATTACTGGTTTAAGCTGTCTGGCTCGTGGTGAAAGTGTTCAGGAGAAAATAAGTTTCTGGCCGTTCTTGTTGTTGGTTGCACCATTGATTGCCAATGCGATTCACAGCCATTTCCGCAGTGGCATGTCGTGGCTGACTTCGGCTCTCCTGCTTGCATGGATGTTATGGTGTCTGCACGGAATTCGTCGCAGCGCTGCTCGACCCATTGGTAAAAGCGTTGCCGGTCTGCTCGCGGGAATTGTCCTCGTGGACTGGGCGGCTGTTCCTTGGATGGACGATGAATTCAATCTGGTGTTCCTCGGCTTGTTTGTCCTCGCCCTGATTCTGCAACGAAAGATTCCCGCGACGTGACGTATCTGCTCTTGCCAGTGCGAAGGTGCTTCTGGAAACTCCGTCCACTGAGCGCATGGCTTTGATCGAACGCACCATTCAAGTGAGCTGGCAACACCGCGTGTTGTTCACCGACCACGTCTTCGCCCCGGCGAACACGACGCTGGTTGACAACTTGAGCCGCGATGAACACGGTGCGCCGCGCCGCGCGCTGGTGGTATTGGATGAATCGCTCGCGGCGGCGCAGCCCGGCTTGAGCGGCGCGATCGAATGTTATTTCAAAGCCCATCCTGACGGAGCAACACTCGTCAACGCACCGCTCATCTGCAAAGGTGGCGAACAGACAAAAGCGTCTTGGTCCTCCGTTTCCGAAATCCACGCGGCGATTGATCGTCACCATATTGATCGCCATTCGTATCTCATCGCAGTGGGCGGTGGGGCGTTGCTCGACATGGCGGGACTGGCGGCGGCCACGGCGCATCGCGGGGTGCGGCATGTTCGGATTCCGACGACGACGTTGAGCCAGTGCGATTCCGGTGTGGGCGTGAAGAATGGCATCAATGCCTTTGGCAAAAAGAATTTCATCGGCACATTCGCGCCGCCGTTTGCGGTCATTAATGATTTTCAACTGCTCGCCACTTTGCCGCCGCGTGATTTGCGCGCCGGTTTTGTGGAAGCGGTAAAGGTGGCGTGCATTCGCAGCCGGGAGTTTTTTGAATCGCTGGAACACGATGCGGCGGCGCTGGCGAAGTTTGAACCGGAAGCGATGCGCAAACTCATCCGGCTTTGCGCGGAGTTGCATCTTGATCACATTGTCACCAGCAGCGATCCGTTCGAGTTCGGCTCGGCGCGTCCGCTGGATTTTGGTCATTGGGTGGCGCACAAGCTGGAGCAGCTTTCCAATTTCACAATGCGGCACGGCGAAGCGGTGGCCATCGGCATTGCGTTGGATGTGATCTATGCGCGGCGCGCGGGTTTTCTCAACGCCGGGAGTGCGAGTCGGGTGCTGGGATTATTGGAGGCGCTGGGCTTCGAGCTTTTTCACGCGGATTTGCAGCGTGAGGGATTGCTCGCGGGGTTGGAGGAATTCCGCGAGCACCTTGGCGGTCGGCTCGCCATCACATTGTTGCGCGACCTCGGCGTCGGTTTCGAAGTGAATGAGATGAGGCTGGAGTTGATTCGGGAAGGCATCGCGGAGTTGGCGGAGCGCAGGAAGTCATGACCCGCACCGCCGTCATCAATGTCGTGGGGTTGTCCGAGTCTTTGCTTGGGCCGCATACGCCGCGCATCAATGCCTTTCGTGCGACGGGCGTGTTGAGCCGCATCGAGCCGGCGTTTCCAGCGGTCACTTGCGCGGCGCAATCCACTTACCTTACCGGGCTGACTCCCGCGCAGCACGGCATCGTTGGCAATGGCTGGTATAATCGTGAGCTGGCGGAGGTTCAGTTCTGGAAACAATCCAACCACATCGTCGCCGGGAAAAAGATTTGGGAGACGTTGCGCGAAACCAATCCCGGCTTCACCTGCGCGAAAATGTTCTGGTGGTACAACATGTATTCCAGCGCGGACTGGTCGGTGACGCCGTGCCCGATGTATCCGGCGGATGGGCGAAAGTTTTTCGACATCTACGCCTGGCCGTATTCCATTCGCGAGGGGATCAAAAGGGAATTGGGTGAATTCCCGTTCCCCGCCTTCTGGGGGCCGGCGGCAGGCGTGGATTCATCGCGCTTCGCGGCAGACGCGGTGTCCAAGTGGATTGCCGAGTCGGCGAAGTGGATGGAACGCAAGTTCGCGCCGACATTGAATCTGATTTACCTGCCGCATCTGGATTACAACCTCCAACGCCTCGGGCCGGGGCATCCGATGATCGCATCCGACTTGAAGCGCATTGATGCCATCATCGGCGACTTGATTGATTTCTTCGCGCAGCAGTCCGTGGAGGTGGTGTTGCTTTCCGAATACGGGATCAGCGCAGTGGACACGCCGATGCATCTCAATCGTCTCTTTCGCGAACGTGGCTGGCTGACGATCAAGGAGGAACGTGGCTTGGAGTTGCTGGACTGCGGCGCGAGCCGGGTGTTCGCCGTGGCGGATCATCAGGTGGCGCATGTTTACGTGAACGACGGAGCACTCGAAAGCGAAGTTCGTTCGTTGTTGGAAAACCAAACCGGCATCGCCGAAGTCTGGGGTGCGGCGGAAAAAAAAGTTCACGGACTCGACCATCCGCGCGCAGGTGATCTCATCGCCGTGGCCGACGAGCGAGCATGGTTCACCTATTACTATTGGCTGGATGACAAGTGTGCTCCTGATTTTGCGCGCACGGTGGACATTCATCGCAAGCCCGGCTACGACCCGGTAGAACTTTTTCTCGATCCGAAAATTCCTTTAGTGAAAGCCAAGATCGCTTGGCGGTTGCTGCAAAAAAAACTCGGCTTCCGCATGTTGATGGATGTGATTCCATTGGATGCGTCGCTGGTGAAAGGATCGCATGGTCGCCGTCCGGCAAATCCGCAAGAGTGGCCGGTGCTCATCGCGCCTCGCTCGAACGTGTCACTTCGCCCGGCGATTCATGCGACGGAGGTATTTGGCGCATTGCGCGCCAAAGTGTCCGGGCAGTTGTAATCCCCGGGCTGGCTGATTCACAACCGCGCTGCCACCTGGCGGCCGATTTCCAGGAGCCGCGTTTTTTCCGTCTCCGTAAAATCGTGGGGCGTCATCAGGCCCACTCCGAGCGTGCCGCGCAATTCACCGTTGTGCAGGCAGGGCACGGCGAGCGACCCTTGCACATTGGTTTTGCGCGCGCCCTCTCTGGCCACGCCGCCGAGGTCGGCTTGCAGATTGCAAAGTTCCACCGGCGCGCGGCGTTCGGCGGCGGCTCCGGCAATCCCTTTGCCGACGGGGATGGCGGCGATCATGGGAAGGATTTGCTCGGGCACACCGCAATGAGCGACGAGCTTGAGAAGTTGGTCCGCTGGATCCAGCCGGTGCAGCGTGCCGGTGCAGCCGCCGAAGTCGGCGAGGGTCGCTTCCAAGATGGCCGGCCAGTTTGGAACGGCCTCGTTCAGCAATAGTTCAATCGAAGAGTTCATCAGATTTTCGCAGCCAGTCTGCGACGGCGTCGAAGTTTGTGCAATGCTTTGAATTCCTGCTGCGAGCAGACGCCGCCAGTTCATCCACGCGCCAAGGTCGGGGCGCTCTTTTGCGCAAGGCGGTCAATTTCCAACACCCGGCCAGGCGGGTTGGGGTGTTGTGGCGGCGGGTGAAAAAATATTTTCGGGCATGAAACCATTGCTGGTAAAGGTTGAAATGCATTCCCTGGATTCATTCGCCAAAAAATCTTGCGATGCGGCATTGCCCCTGCTGAAATATCGAGCCGTTGACCGGGCCGGATGTTTGCATGACGGCACCGGCAATAAACTAACTGATAGACACGAACACATAACCACCAAGCACATGGCCAAATATAAACTAGAATACATCTGGCTCGACGGCTACGAACCCGTCGCCAACCTCCGCGGTAAAACACAGCTCAAAGACTTCGCCAGCTTTCCCAAGCTGGAACAACTGCCCATGTGGGGCTTCGACGGCAGCTCGACGCGCCAGGCTGAAGGCCGCACCTCAGATTGCATGTTGAAACCCGTGGCCGTCTTCCCCGACACCACCAAGAAAAACGGCGTGCTCGTGATGTGCGAAGTCATGATGCCGGATTGCAAGACCCCGCATCCCAGCAACGCCCGCGGGACCATTCTTGACGATCCCGGTGCCTGGTTTGGTTTCGAGCAGGAATATTTTCTATACAAGGACGGCGTTCCGCTGGGCTTCCCCAAAGGTGGCGGCTTCCCGCCTCCGCAGGGTGAATACTACACCGGTGTTGGTTACAAAAATGTGGGCTGCATCGCTCGCGAGATTGTGGACAAGCACCTTGATCTCTGTCTCGACGCGGGCATCAACCACGAAGGCATCAACGCCGAAGTGGCCAAGGGCCAGTGGGAATTTCAGATCTTCGGCAAAGGCTCCAAGAATGCCGCCGACCAGATGTGGATGGCGCGTTACCTTCTCA
>JANYDP010000462.1 GCA_025363535.1 Verrucomicrobiota bacterium
ACGGGCCACGGCCATTTCACATGCGCGCCGGGTTCGAGCAGGGTGCGGCCAGCGACAGGGCGGCCAAAGCGTTCGAGCAAGCCGCGTTCGCCCGGCTCGATGAACACAAACATGGTGGACACGAGCAGGACGGCGAACTGGCCAAGGATGAACACCAGCAGATAATTTTTCACCAACTGGAAAAACCAGGTGTCGGAAACCTTGAAGCCGAACTGGTAGTCGAGCGCCTGCGCCGCCGTGGTGATAAGGCCTTCTGGCTGGGCGAGCAGGCCCACGACGCGGCTTTCGTAGAGCGGCCGGGTGATCTTGCCCTTTACGCGCGGACGGTAAATTTCAAGGAGCAGTTGGATGAACGTCTCCGCTGCAATCAGGCCGAGGAGTCCGCACAAAATCGTCGCGACGTAATAATCGGTCTTGGGAAAGCCGGCTTCCACGCCAACCGCGCCAAGCGCAACCAGGGCGCACAGATACGCGCCGAGCAGCAACCAGCTCGCACCGGGACGCAGCAGGCGTTTGTTTTCGAGGCGGGCGATGGTGGTGGAAAATTTTCCAAACAGGAACAACACGAGCGCCAGCAACGCAAACATGGCCAGCGTGACGGTGGGCTGCTTGACCTCGACCAACGTGCCGCTTTTGGCCAGCCAGCGCCACAGCATCCAGGCGAGGAGGCTTTCGCCGAGGCACAGCAGGACGGTGAAGCCGGGCACGATAAAGCGGTCGAACTGCTCGCGGGCGCGCTGGGCCTGGAATGATTCGGAATCTCTGGCTTCAAACAGCGTCGCGGCGCTTTTGCTTTTTACCAGTTCATCGAACTCCAGTTTTTCCAGGCGTTCGCGTTCCTCCAAACGCATCTGAAAATAACTCACCGCCGCGACCAGCAGGCCGATGCCGAGAAAGACCGTGGCCAGGATGCCGGCGAGGGAGTTGGTCAGTTGGGCCACGACGAAGCCCGCCACTCCGACGGCCAGCAGGAGCGCCAGATTGATTAGCCCGTTTTTTTGTATGTTGCGTTCCACGGGAAATTAAAAATTAAAAATTAAAAATGCAAAAAACGGCGACCCCGCCCGGCTTGAGAGCTTGGTCATTTCTAATTTTGCATTTTGCATTGAGTCAACTCAGTTCGCGTTCTTCAAACAGCCCCACGGCCAGCGCCAGCGCCGCGCCGATGTAACCCACGGCGTAAGCCAGCGCCTTGCCGACGTAGCCCCAATGAAAGGCGGTCTTGCCCGTTTCCAGCACGTCGGCGAGCCAGAAAAGCTGCCAATTCGGCGTCACGGTGTAAAGAACCGAACCCCACCAGGTGCCGCCCATGCCCGCCTGGGCCAGCCGCGTTTTGTCAGCGGGGCTGATGCCGGCCAGTTCGCCGGTTTCCAGCGCGCCGTTGTGATCCAGGTCATATTTCACAAGGGTTTCTTTGAGCAGGGTTTTCTGGCTGTCCGACCAGCGCGCGCTGTTCAACTCCTGTTTGAGGTCGTATCGCCAGACCGGTTCCGCGTAACGGCCAAACAAATAATCCGACATGATGCCGACCAGGAAAATCGCCGAGCAGATCGCCAGCGTGGGAATCATGTCGAAGCGCGTGGAACACGCCAGCGCCAGCGCCGCCAGGATCCAGAGCGCGAACAAAATCAAAATCGCCGCCGGCACCATCCGCCAGTCCACCGCGGCCATTTCCCCGAGGGATTGCGACTGTTTTGTAAATTGGAAAATGACGAACGCCGCCAGCGTAATCGTGATGACCAGCGCAAAAAAAGTATCGCTGACGAATGGCCGACGCAGGAAGAAATTGCTGAACCCGCCCAGCAAATACGCCAGCGCCAAAGCGCCCGCCACAATCCCAACCGCCGCCAGGTCCGTGCTGCCATAGGCGTCGAACACCATCCGGCTGGCAATCAGCGCGGTCACCGTGTTGATGAAGGTCATCAAGGTCAGCGCCAGGACGAGGCCGGCGTATTTGGCCAGCAAGAATTGGGTGCGACCCACGGGCTTCGACAAAACGGCCAGCGCGGTGCCCAGCCGGATTTCCCGCGCCAGCGAAGCCGACGCCGTGAGCACTGCGCCAAACAAACCCGACAGGAGCATGACGGCCAGCACGCTGTTTTTCACGAGCTTGGGTTCGTCGCCGAACGCGAAGTAGTAGGGCGTGGCCAGGAAAATTTCAAACGCCGCCGACACGGTGGTCAGCAGCAGGAACACTGGCTGCCGGACCAGTTCCATGAAGGCGTTGACCGCAATGGTTGTGAATTGTCGCATCGGTTTCGGGCGGACAGAGTATGAATCACTAGGTTGTTTGCAAACGGTTATTCGGTTTCACGACGTGCGCGAAGTGTGTCATGAATGGCCTCGTCCGACACTGTGCGTTTGGAGGCACACCGCGCGCACGTCCGGTACGGTGGCCAGGCTAAGGTGGGGTTTCCCCGGCGACGGGTTGGCTTTCCGCGACCGGCTCCGTCAACGCCAGTTGTTCTGGCGGCACAGTGGCCAGTCCGGGATCGGCGGTGAGTGGGGCCGGCGGTTTCTCGATGACAATTTTCCGGAGTTCGTCCGCCGCCGGCAGATCCTCCAGGGCGCGCAGTCCGAAATATTCCAGGAACGCCGCCGTGGTGCCGTAGGTCATGGGCCGGCCCACGACTTCCGCGCGACCGACTTGCTCGACGAGTCCGCGTTCCACCAATGTCTGCATCACGCCGTCCACGGCCACGCCGCGAATCTGCTCCATCTCCGCGCGCGTGAGCGGCTGGCGATAGGCAATGATGGCCAGGGTTTCGAGCGCAGGCTGTGACAAACGTGGCGGACGGGCTTTCACGCCAACGAGCGCCTTGAGCCACGGCGCGTAGTCGGGCTGGGTGACGAATTGCCACGCACCCGCAATGCACGCGAGCCGGTAGCTGCGCGCGGCGGTTTCGTGGTCTTTCGCCAGTTCTTCCAGCGCGACGACGAGCTGTTCTTCCTTGGTTTTTTTCGACGCCACAACCAGCTCGTTGCCTTCGGCGTGTTCAACCGCGCCGGCCAGCACGTCGCGAATTTCTTTCAAGCTCAGCGGTTTTTGCGCGGAGAACAGCAGCGACTCCAAAATGAATTTCAGTTCCATGTTACGCGGTCTGGGTGTCGGGTTGGGCCACCGACCACGGCTCGGTGCCGGGCGTGGGTGCCAGCATGGCGGCGGGGGCGGGCTTCAGGTTGATTTCGATTTCGCCAAAGGTTTCGGGCTGCACGCAGATGATCTGCTTGAGACGGATCAGTTCGAGCATGGCGAGAAACGTGACGACGACTTCGGTGCGGCTCATCACGTCGGCAAACAGCTCGGAAAATTTCAGGCGCGGCCGGGCGGCGATCAACTTCATGACGTGCTCGATCTTTTCACTGACGGTCCATTTGTCCTCGAAAATCTCCCGCGAACTGGCCGCCTTCTGGTTGATGCGTTGGAGCACAACGTTGACGGCGTTGAGCAGGTCGAAAATGGAAACGTCGGATTTCACCGGCGCGGCGGGGTTTTCAAACTCCAGCTTGCCGGGGAGGCGTGGGAAAACATTCTCCTGCCGGGCTTCGAGCTGCTGGAGTTGCGCGGCGGCGTCTTTGAACTTTTTGTATTCCACCAGCTGGCGGATGAGTTCCCAGCGCGGGTCTTCGCCGTCGTCCTCGCCCTCGGTTTCCACCTGCTGCTCGACGGGCAGCAGCTCGCGGCTCTTGATGTACATGAGGGTCGCCGCCATCACGAGAAATTCGCCGGCGACTTCCAAGTCCAGCAGCCGCATCGTCTCAATGTGCCGGATGAACTGCGTGGCCAGCGCGGTGAGGTTGACCTCGTAAATGTCCACCTCCTCCTTCTTGATGAGATAAAGGAGCAGATCGAGCGGGCCTTCAAAGACCTCGAATTTGACTTTGTATTCAGCCATGACCTCCGCCGGGGCAAACCGGGCGGGACGGGGAAAACTTTAAGCGGCGGCGCGGGCGTTGGCAATGTTGAACGCGGCACGATTGAGATTTGGCGTTGCGCACCGCCCCCTGAAATGTTCGACTGGCGTCCTTAACCCCAAACCCTATGAACAATCCCATTGATCGGCGAAATTTTTTGAAACAGGCCAGCGCAGCCGGCGTCGGCCTCGGCATGGCGGGTTACTTCAATCCGCCTCTTAGTGCGGGCGCGCAACCTAAAGCGAGCGTCGCCCGAAAAATCGGCGCGAACGACAAGATCGCGGCGGCAATCATCGGCACGAATGGCCGGGGCTTGGCGCACGTTGACTGTCTCGCGAACCTGCCGGGCGTCCAGATCACCCACATCTGCGACGTGGACAAACGCGCGGTGGCCAAAGGTGTTCAGGCGACCGTGAAGAAACAAAGTTCCGCGCCGCAAGGTCTGGGCGATTTTCGGAAAGTGCTGGCTGATCCGTCCATTGATCTGGTGACAATTGCCACGCCCGATCATTGGCACGCGCCGATGGCCATCATGGCTCTCGCCGCCGGCAAGCACGTGTATCTGGAAAAACCGTGCAGTCACAATCCCCACGAGGGCGAGCTGTTGATTGAGGCAGTGAAAAAGTCCGGGCGAGTTTTTCAAATGGGCGCGCAGCGGCGCTCGTTCCCCAACCTGCGCACGATCATTTCTGAAATTCACAACGGCCTCATCGGCAAAACCTATTTTGGCCGGACTTGGTATGCGAACAATCGCACCACCATCGGCCACGGCAAACCGGCACCCGTTCCGGACTGGCTGGATTACGATCTGTGGCAGGGACCAGCGCCGCGCCGCCCGTTCATTGACAATCTCGTTCACTACAACTGGCACTGGCGCTGGCACTGGGGCACCGGCGAAGCGCTGAACAACGGCACGCATGAGGTGGATGTTTGCCGCTGGGCAATGGGCGTGAGCTGGCCGACGCGCGTTTCGTCGAATGGTGGCCGTTACCAGTTTCAAGACGACTGGGAAACGCCGGACACGCAGACCATCGCTTGGGATTTTGCCGACGGCAAAACCATGAGCTGGGAGGGACGAAGCTGCAATGACTTTCCGATTGAAAAACTTTCGCGCGGCGTTTTGATCTACGGCACCGAAGGCACGGCGCTGCTGGACAGCAACGCCTACACGATTTTTGACAGCAAGAAAAAGATCGTGAAGCAGGTCAAAAATGAAACGGTGGTG
>JANYDP010000326.1 GCA_025363535.1 Verrucomicrobiota bacterium
ACCATCGGCCAGCGCAAAGGTCTGGGCATCACCACGCCCAAGCCCGTCTATGTCGTGGAGCTGGATGCGGAGAACAATCGCGTGATGGTGGGCGATGAAACCGCGTTGGATCGCGACGAGTTTATTGCCGACCGCTGCAACTGGCATCCGTTCGACAAGCTGACCGAGCCGATTGAAGTCACCGCCAAGATTCGCTACAACCATCCGGGCGCGGCTGCGACGTTGACGCCCGCTGGCGACAACCGTGTCAAAGTCAAACTGCACACCCCGCAACGCGCCATCACGCCCGGACAGGCAACGGTGTTTTATCAGGATGATCTCGTCGTCGGTGGCGGATGGATCACGCGGTAAAACGGTTTCCCGATCACTTCCACCGCAGTTTGGAAAATTCTTGTTCGCTTCCCGGTTCTGCGGCCATGTATTAGGTGAATGCCGACTGACGATCTCACGCTGCTCCGGGAATTTGCCGACACCCAATCCGAGCCCGCCTTTGCCGCCCTCGTGCAGCGCCATGTGAACCTCGTCTATTCCGCCGCGTGGGCGACGACCATCTGGCCGAGGAGATCACGCAAGCCGTCTTCATCATCCTCGCCCGCAAGGCCGGGACGATTGGCGCGCAGACCGTTCTCACCGGCTGGCTTTACCGCACCACCCAATATGCCGCCGCCGATGCCCTGCGCCAGCAGCGCCGCCGCCAGCAGCGCGAACACCAGGCCTATATGGAAGCCACCCTCACCTCGAACGAGACCGAAGCAGCGTGGAAACAACTTTCCCCCGTGCTCGACACCGCCATGGACGCCTTGAACGAGCGCGACCGGAACGCCGTGCTGCTCCGTTATTTTCAAGACAAGCCGCTGGCCGAGGTGGGCGCGGCCCTGGGTGTGAGCGAAGATGCCGCCCGCGTGCGCGTGAACCGCGCCCTCGATAAACTCCGCGCCACCCTCACCAAATCCGGCGTCACGCTGGGCGCGACGGCCATCGCCGGCGTCGTGACCGTGAACGCCGTGAACGCCGCACCCGTCACTTTAGCCACCACCATCACCGCCGCCGCCTTGACGGGAACAACTTTAACCCTCGCCACCATTGCCATGACCACCCTCCAAAAAATTGCCGTCACCGCCGCACTAACCGCGACCATCGGCGCGGGTATTTACGAAGCTAAACAAGCGCATGATGCAAGAAACACAGTTGCCACGCTGCAAGCGCAACAAGCACCGATGGCGGATCAAATTCACGCGTTGCAAAATAAATTTAACGACGCAACGAACCAACTGGCGGAATTGTTGGCGGATAATGCGAGGCTGAAGTCTAATCCGAATCAGACCGAGCTTTTGAGACTGCGTGGCGAAGTGACTCGGTTGCGAGCCGATTCAAATGAATTGAGGCAATTAAAAAATCCAAACGCGACCGTGCCGGTTGAAGCGATGATAAAAAATTGGGCTGCCAAAGTGGATTTGCTGAAAGATTATTTGCGAACACATCCAGAATCAGGAATACCAGAAATCCAGTTCATGACGGATCGGGATTGGCTCTCTTCCATTGATCCGTCTGCAAATTATTGGTCATTGGCTACCGACAAGGAGTATAAGGCGGCGATGGACATTGTGCGGGATCAGGCGCAGTTGGACTTTGAAGGGAAGATAAATAATGCCTTGGTCAAATTTTCCCACGACACCAATCAGTCGCTCCCCGCTGACTTGACCCAATTGCAACCCCACTTGGAATCGGCAGCCATGGAAGTTTTGAATCAAGAATATGAGGTGGTGTCCACCAGTAAATTGCCTGCAAGTGCGCTTCCAAACAATGGAACGATTGAAGGTGATCGGATGATTGCCCGGAAATCCAGCGCCCGCGAACACGGACAACGGATGGCCATCGTCGCGGTAAGATTTCAAGGAAGAGGGCCGTTATACTACCAAATGACTTATTACTAAATTGAGGCGGCAATTCCTGTCTCGACTGTGCGCATCTGTGGCTAAAACTTTTTCCAAAAATTCTGTTCGGTTTCTTCTGACGGCAGAGCGCGTTTTCCCAGCGCCGCAGGCGCGGCATCTTTGTAGAAAATCCAGCCCGCCCCTTTCATCAGCCCCGTCGGGGCGGCATCGTCGGGAATAGGCCGCTCCTCCGGGGCTTACATTATGACCGCATCCGGCAGCTACCAAGAGGTCGCGCCAACGACGCAGGCTTTGAATCCCAACGGGATTCCGTCCTTCAGCCCAGGGTTGACCGCAGCAGCGGGCTACCCTGGGTCAACCGTCCCCGCGAACATCAACCCTGAAAGGGTTGCGGCCTCGGCGCACGTTCACGGACACAACCCCGTTGGGGTTGAAATCCATTTCAACGTCCACCCAGGGTAGGCGCTTCGCGCCAACCCTGGGCTGTTGGCTGCAATCCCGTTGGGATAGTTCCCCGCCACCCGCTTTCGCGGGGTTCGCGTCTTTCGCGGTTTCATCTGTGTTTCATCCGTGCCCATCTGTGGCTAAAAATTTTTCCAACAATTCTGTTCGGTTTATATCAGCGCCGTCGGCGAGGCATATTTGTAGAACCCGGAACCCAGAAAATTCATCAGCCTCGTAGGGGCGGCATCGTCGGGAAGATGTCGCTCCTACGGAGCTTTCATTTTCCAGTCGGCTGGTTCTACCGAGATTCCGCGCCGACGTTGTTTCACAATGTTCGTCGTTGAAACGGTAAAATAGTTTCCCCTCACCGCGCCCATCCCACGTGCCTCCCCCAAGCGCCAGCGGACTGGCGCACTCCAAGACGCTTCGCGCGGTTCGAAAGCCACCGACTAACACGCCAGCGTCTGGGAGTGCGGCGGCCCTCCGCCGCTTTTCCCCGGGGCCACAAACATTTCACTTCACTTGCCATCCATGCAGAGGCACTTTTTCACCATGCCGGAACCCAAGACACCTTGGCCGCACGCGCCGACGCACCAACTCGCGGAACGCGGCACTTATTTTGTCACCGGCGCGACTTACCAGAAGGCGCAGCACTTTCGCGGCGCAAAACGGCTGCGGGTTTTGCAGCGCGGCCTGCTGACGGTGGCGGAACAATTCAACTGGCAACTGGAGGCGTGGGCGGTCTTCTCGAACCACTATCATTTCATCGCCCATTCCCCGGCCAACGCACCGGATGCCTCCAGTCTGGGCGCGATGCTGGGCATGTTGCACGTCAAGACCAGCGGCTGGGTCAACCAACTGGACGCCACGCCGGGACGACAGGTGTGGTTCAACTTTTGGGAGACGCGACTGACGCATCAGCGGTCGTATCTGGCACGGTTGAATTACGTCCATCAGAACGCGGTGAAGCATCGGCTGGTGCCGGCGGCCTGCCAGTATCCGTGGTGTTCGGCAGCGTGGTTTGAAAGGACGGCTTCGCCGGCGATGGTGAAAGCTATTTACCGGTTCAAGACGGACAGGGTTTCGGTCGCGGATGAATATGAGCTGGCGACGGATTGGGCAGACGACGAAGGGGTTTGATTTTGCGCGCGGGGGAAAGCGGCGGAGGGCCGCCGCACTCCCAGACGCTGCGCGCGGTTCGAGAGCCACTCGTCCACGCGCCAGCGTCTTGGAGTGCGCCAGTCCTCTGGCGCTTGGGGGGAGGCAGACGAAGCGTGCGGACGGTGCAAAATCATTTTGCCCTCCTGCTGATGGGCATGACGGTCATATTGCACCGTGTTTGGTGACTCCGTCGCGGCCTCGGGGAAAGCGGCGGAGGGCCGCCGCACTCCAAGACGCTTCGCGCGGTTCGAGAGCCACTCGTCCACGCGGTAGCGTCCTGGAGTGCGCCAGTCCTCTGGCGCTTGGGGAGAGGCGGACGAAGCGTGCGGACGGTGCAAAATCATTTTGCCCTCCTGCTGATGGGCATGACGGTCATATTGCACCGTGTTTGGTGGCTCCGTCGCGGCCTCGGGGAAAGCGGCGGAGGGCCGCCGCACTCCAAGACGCTTCGCGCGGTTCGAGAGCCACTCGTCCACGCAGTAGCGTCTTGGAGTGCGCCAGTCCGCTGGCGCTTGGGGGGAGGCTTCCCACTGGCCGAACCTGATCAAGACCTCTCAAAAATAGTTTCAAATAGTTTGTTCGGTTTTCGTGTTCACCGGCCATGAATGATTAAATGGGTGGTTTGCGGGCCAGGACAGTGGTTTTGGCCAGTTGTTTTCGTAAATCTCCATTGACCAGGCGGGTGTGGCGTTGTTTCAGGTTTGGCTGGCCGTTTTTTTGACCTCGAAAATCATTTTTCAGGCGTCGGAAAAGGTTTGGGACGCGTCGGAAAGGATTTTTCAGGCGATTCACTGCCAGTTTCAGGTCTCGAAAATGGTTTTAGAAATGTAAAACCAGATTGGCGAGGCGTGGCGAATCAGTTTTCAGGCGTGGAACGAAAGGTTTCACGCGTGGGAAATCTGGTTTCAGACGTGGAACGGAAGGTTGGCGACGTGCAAAACGGTTTTGCAGATTTAGAAACGAATTTTGCACTTCAATAACGCGAGCGCCGACATCTGTCCGGTGATCCGTCATTCGTGCAACGAACAAAATTAAACCCGGCGGCGCGCCATGTTCTTCTACGACACACCCGGCCTGACCTATGACAGCGGGGCGGTCTATGACGCCACGACGCCTCCGCCATCCACCCGAAAGAAAACTATGGCCAAAGTCAAATTCACCCTCAGCGGCGTGCCGGACGGCGACGCCATCCAAACGTGCAGCAACCTCAAGACGGCGCTCACGGGCAACGCGAACTTCACCACGCCCGTGCCGTCGCTGGCGACCTTCGGCACGGCCATCACCGCCGCGCAAACCGCGCTCACGCTCGCCGATAACGCTGCCGCCACCGCCAAGCAGGCCACGGCGAACAAGGACACGGCCATCGCCACGTTGACCACGCTGGCCAACCAGCTCGTCGGCTATGTGGATCTGACGGCGAACGGCGATGAAGCGAAAATCCTGAGCGCCAGCCTGAGCGTCCGCGCCGCCAAAGCCCCGCAGACGGTGCCGAACCAGGTGATGAATCTCTCGCTCACGGCGGGCGACAATGCGGGCACGCTGGATGCACAATGGGATTTCCTGACGAACGCCAAATCCTACGAGGTGCAGACGAGCGCCGACCCGTTCACCAATGCGAGCTGGGTGACGGCGGACACGGTGACGAAGTCCAGCACCACGTTGACGGGTTTCACCAGCGGCGCGAAAATCTGGGCCCGCGTGCGCGCCATCAACAGCAAGGGCAAGGGCGCGTGGAGCGATCCGGCCACGAAGATTGTGCCGTGAGGCCCGAGAACCGAGTTGATGGTGGATGGTGGGTAGTTGATCGGGCCGAGCGGTCCGCCACTTCCCGCCATCAATCTTCAACCAAAAACCATCAACTAATTTATGGCTTACGATCCCACTAAACCACTCAACAACGCGCCGGTGGTGTCCGCCGAATTGCGGAACCAGTTCACTGGCTTGAAAACCTTGATAGACGCACGGCCCCATCGCGTGGATGACGTGAACGGATTGGGCCTGGCGGTGCAAGACCCGTTCGATGCGGCGCAGATGCAGGCCATCGCGGACAAGCTGGATGAGTTGCTCGATGCATTGAAGCGGGCGTGAGGCTCCCGACTGGGACGAGAGTTCGGCTTGCGTTAGACGACATTGCAGCTATGGTTGGCCCAATGAAAATTATGCTCCTGGCTGCTTCCATCCTTTGTCTGCAAACCGTCACGGCGCTCGCCGCCGATTCCATTTACACCGTGCCGCTCAAGGACATTGACGGCAAAGGCACCACGCTCAAACCGTATCAGGGCAAGGTCATGCTCATTGTGAACGTCGCTTCGCATTGCGGTTACACTCCCCAGTACGCCGGCCTCGAAGCCACCTACCTGAAATACGAGAAACAGGGGCTGGCTGTGCTGGGCTTTCCCTGCAACCAGTTCGGTGCGCAGGAACCCGGCTCGAACGAGGAGATCAAACAGTTCTGCACGTCCAAATACAACGTGACGTTTCCGATGTTCGACAAACTCGACGTGAACGGCGAGAAACGTCATGCGCTCTACGTGATGTTGGCGGGCAAGGATTCCCCGTTCCCCGGCGACATCAAATGGAACTTCAACAAGTTTCTGATTGGCCGCGATGGAAAAATCATCAAGCGCTTTGACTCGAAGGTGAAGCCCGATGCGCCGGAACTGACCGCCGCCATCGAAGCGGCGCTCGCGGCGAAATGACCCTTGAATGGTTTGGGCGCGTTGACTACGTTCACCCACGTAACGGAAAAGCCTTTAACCGACTCGCAACATTAACTGAAAATTATGGCACACGAACTACCCGCACTCCCCTACCCCAAAGACGCGCTCGAACCGCACTTCGACGCGCTGACGATGGAAATCCACCACGACCGCCATCACAAGGCCTACGTGGACAATCTCAACAAGGCCATCACGGGCAACATCGCCCTGGAAGCCAAGACGCTCGAACAGATCATCAAAGACTTGAGCGTGGTGCCCGACGCGATTCGCGGCCCCGTGCGCAACAACGGCGGCGGCCATTGGAACCATTCCTTCTTCTGGCGCATCCTCGGCCCGAACGTCGGCGGCGCCCCCACCGGCAAACTCGCCGACGACATCAAGGCGGCTTTCGGCAGCTTCGATGAGTTCAAGGCGAAGTTTGAAGCGGCCGGCATCGGACGTTTCGGCAGCGGCTGGGCGTGGCTCGTGTCCAACGGCGGCAAACTGGAAATCGTCTCGACGCCCAACCAGGACAATCCGCTGATGGGCAAAGCGGTCGCAGGTTGCGAAGGCACGCCGGTTCTCGGCGTGGACGTGTGGGAACACGCCTA
>JANYDP010000343.1 GCA_025363535.1 Verrucomicrobiota bacterium
GCAGCGTGAAACTAATCTGCCCCGGCTTGTCCGCCGTCAGCCGCACCACGATCACGCGGTCAGGACGGCTCGCAAAAACTTCGCGTTGGAAAGTCACGTCGCCAACTTTGTAGCTGACGCTGGCGATGGCGGAGTCGAGACCGAGTTCCCGCCGATAGTTCGTCGCGTTTTCGTGGCCGGGAAAGTGGAGGCGCAGATCGCCAAACGGCTGATACGGCAGTTGCCGGACGGGATCGCTGAGAAATTTTTCACGAGCGAGCGTCGTGGCCTCCTTGGTTTTCCCCTCCGTAAGCAGACGGCGGATTTCGCCAAGCTGTTCGCCGGCACCGGCGCGGACGTAGTCGTGCGGTTTGCCGCGCCAGAGCGTATCTTCATTGAACTGAATGCGCTCATTGACCAGGCCGCCGAAGACCATCGCGCCCATGCGGCCGTTGCCGATGGGCAGGGCTTCGGTCCATTTTTCCGCTGGCCGGTCATACCACAGACGCAAGGCCGCATTGTCCGCCGCAAAGGAACTGACGGTGACACCGACGACAACGACAAGTGCCCGGAAAATAATTTTATTGATCATGTTCTTAGCAAACGGTTCACGAATGTTTTGCTGCTGAACAAAAATGTAGCAACGAACCGTCCCGACCGCAGCGCTGAGTTTGTGCAAATTTCCATGAGCATCCGGCAAGCTCAATCGGTCAGCCAGGCGCAGGCCGGAGGTTGAACTTTCATTGCGGGCGAGCCGCTTGTCCTGAGTTGAATTGTCTTCCATCGCTTGACGCGGGATGGATTTTTTCGTTATGCAAGTGGGTTCATGAGCAAAACCGAGACCCATCATTTTCAGGCGGAGATTCAGCAACTGCTGAACATCGTCATCCATTCGCTGTACACGGATAAGGAAATCTTCGTGCGCGAACTGATCTCCAACGCGGCGGATGCCTGCGAGAAACTGCGGTTCAACCAGTCGTCCGGGGTGGTCGTTTATCAAGCGGAAGTCGCGCCCGCCATTGCCGTCACCACCGATGACAAGGCGGGCACGATCACGATCACCGACACCGGCCTCGGCATGACGCATGGCGAACTCGTGGAGAACCTCGGCACCATTGCGCATTCCGGCACGAAGGCTTTCCTCAAGCAACTCGCGGAGGAGAAAAAGCCGGACGTGGGCTTGATTGGCCAGTTCGGCGTGGGTTTTTACTCGGCGTTCATGGTGGCCAAACGCGTGACAGTGTTGAGCCGTTCGTTCGCCCCGGATGAACAGGGCTGGCAATGGACGAGCGAGGGCGGCGGCGGTTATGACCTCACGCCGGGCGCCGATCTGCCGCGCGGCACGAAGATCACGCTTGAACTCAAGGACGACGCGAAGGACTTCGCGCAGGAAAACACGGTCGAGCGGATCATCCAACGGTATTCGAGCTTCGTCCCCTTCCCCATCGAGTTGAACAGCAAACGGCTCAACACCGTGCAGGCCATCTGGGCGCGGAACAAAAACGAAATCAAGGAGGAAGAATACAACGAATTCTACACGTTTGTCGGCCACGACCACGACAAGCCGCTATTCCGTTTGCATTTCTCCGCCGACGCGCCGCTGGCGATTCAGGCACTGCTGTTTGTGCCCGGAAAGAACTTTGAGTCCATGGGCATGGGGCGGATTGATTCCGAGGTGAATTTGTACTGCCGCAAGGTGATGATCCAGGCGAAGGCAAAAGGGCTTTTCCCCGAGTGGCTGCGGTTCCTGAAGGGTGTCGTGGACAGCGAGGATCTTCCACTCAACATCTCGCGCGAGACGATGCAGGACACGTCGCTGATGCAGAAGTTGAACAAGGTGCTGACAGGCCGGCTCCTGAAATTCCTCGACGAACAATCGGTGAAAGAGGCCGAGGCCTTTGAGAAATTTTACGTGGAGTACCAACGCTTTCTCAAGGAAGGCGTGGCCACGGACTTCACGCACAAGGAGGCGCTTGGCAAACTGCTGCGCTTCGAGTCGTCCTCGCTGGACAAGGGCAAGCTGACTTCGCTCGCGGATTACGTGAAGCGCATGCCGGCGGAGCAGAAGGAGATTTTCTGCCTGCTCACGCCCAATCGTGCGGCGGCGGAGAGCAGCCCTTACTTCGAAGTGTTTCGCGAGCGGAAGTGGGAAGTGCTGTTCCTCTTCGACCCGTGGGACGAGTTCGTGATGGAGCATTTGCACACGTTTGACGGCAAGCCGCTCAAGCTCGCCGAGAAGGTGGATTTGAATCTGAGCGAAACCAAGAAGGAAGGCGCGTTGTCAGAAGACGCCGCCAAATCGCTGACGCAATGGCTCAAGGAATCGCTGGGTGACAAGGTCGGCGAGGTGCGCGTCTCCCAACGCCTCGTGGAAAGCCCGGCAGTCGTGGTGGACGCCGACAAACACATGACCGCCAGCATGCGCCGCATGATGAAGGCGATGAAACAGGACAGCGAACTGGCCGCGCCGATGAAGCACGATCTGGAAATCAATCCCGCGCATCCCATCATGGCCCGCCTCGACGCAATGCGGCAGAAGGATGCCCCGCTGGCCGCGAGCGTGGCGGAGCAAATCCTGGACAACGCGCGCGTCGCGGTGGGCCTGCTGGAAGACCCGCGCACGATGCTGAACCGCTTGAATCAACTGCTCGAAAAGGTGCTGACGAATTAGCG
>JANYDP010000366.1 GCA_025363535.1 Verrucomicrobiota bacterium
GGCACCGGCACGCCGTCGTGCAGCGTGACGAGGATGTTCGAAGGCTTGATGTCGCGATGGATGATTCCCTTTTGATGCGCGTGCTGAATCGCGTGGCAGACCTTGATGAAAAGATCCAGCCGTTCCTTGGTGGATAAATTATTTTGGTCACAATACTCCGTGATGCGAATGCCGCGCACCAACTCCATCACGAAGTAAGGCCGACCGGCGGAGAGCGTAGCGGCGGGCATCCTGCCTGCCGTAGAGGGCGGCATCTTGCCGCCCGGACCGGGCCTCGAATTTTCCCGCGCGCTTGAAATGGCGACGCCTTCTCCGCCGGGCTGGAAGCCCGGCTCTACGGCAGGCAAGATGCCTGCCGCTACCGGCGCTTCCGTCGTGCCCGCATCGAGAACCTTGGCGATATTCGGATGATCCATCATCGCCAACGCCTGCCGCTCCGCCTCGAACCGCGCGACGACTTGCTTCGTATCCATGCCGAGCTTGATAACCTTGAGCGCGACGCGTCGCCGCACCGGCTCGGTTTGCTCGGCGACATAAACCACGCCGCAACCGCCTTCACCGACTTTCTCCAAAATTTTGTAGCGCCCGATTTTCTGGCCGACGGTTTCGTCGGGCAGTTCGTCGGCGAATTCAATTTTCATCGTCGCCTTCGCTCCCACAGCGGGCGCGTCGAGAGCCGAGTCTGGCAGTTCGTGCGCGGCGAGCAACGCTTGGAGTCGCGCGTGCAAGAGCGTGTCGCTACCGCACTCGCGCTCAAGCCATGCGGCGCGCTCATCCGCCGGTTTTGTCAGCGCCAGTTGGAACAGGAGTTCTTCGCGGTTCGGGTTCATGGTTTTTTATCCGGTGCAGCGCGTGCAGCTTTAACCGCATCCAATCCCAATTCTACCAACGCCCGCGCCACCTGTTCGGTATCCCAAATCGCGATGTCACCATCGGCCCGTGAGATCGCCAGGCGTCGCCCGGTGGCATCCCACGTCAGCCACCAGATCGCGCCGAAATCCTCGGGCAAGGTGTAGAGCGGTTGGCCGCTGGCCACGTCGAACACGGAGACTCCGCGGGCAGAAGCATTGACGACCGCCACGCGGGTTCCATCCGGGCTGAACTTGAAGTTGGACACGTGGGAGGAAGAGGAGGTGTCGCCTGGCAAGCGGGTCGAAATGGTCCGCGTGACCTGCCGGGTCTGCCGATTGTAAAAGGACAGTTTCCGGTCAACGTGATTGAGAAATGCCAGCGCGCTGGAATTTGGAACCATGCCCAAATCTTGAGTCGAGCCACCACCTAGTGGAAAGAGCACTGTTGGTTCGCCATCCTTATCCAGTGATTTCATCGAGACGCCTGCCCGTGTTTCTCCGCCTTCCTGATAGTCGCCATGATAGATGACTTCGCGAGAGTCCGGATCGAATACAAGGGTCTGCGAAAATCCTTTCGCAGAAAAAATCTGGCGAAAGTCGCACGCCAAACCCCCGTCACCGCTGGCACCGGATTTTGGAACCAGTTCCCAGCCCCGCACCGGGTCGCCGGCGGCAAAGAGATAGCGCCCATCCGGGCTGAAGACGCAAGACCAAGTGTCGCCACTTTGCGCTTTACCCAAAGTGAGCAGCGGCTTGCGGGATTCGGTGGACCAGATTTGAACCTGCTCGGTCGTATAGTCGCCCGAAGCCAGAAGTTTCCCATCAGGACTAAACGCGAGCGACTGCCCAAAGCTCGGCAAGTCTTCCGAGACGCTGAGGACTTTGCCGCTGCGGGCATCCCAGAACCGAAGTTTTCGATCCTTTCCGAGCGACGCGATTTGCGAACCATCGGGGCTGAACTCAACGCCCGATACGCCGCCGACGTGGCCGCGCAACGATAACTTCTCCGGGCTGTCGGCCAGCCGGATCACGCGCGGAGAAAATCCACCCAGAGCCGCGAGCGTCGAGCCGTCCCGTGAGAACCGCGCCTCGAAAGGCATTCTTTTGGTCGGAAGGCGGGCCAGTTCGGCCCCTGACGTAACGTTGACCAATCGCACGACATTTTCCTGCGCCAGCGGCATTGCCAGAATCGTCCCATCCCCGCCCAGCGAACCTCCCCCATCCGTCCCGGTGACGCAGGATCCACGATATGTGGCGACGGGTTCAAAGCGAGTTGCGTCAAAAACCTGTATGCCGTATTCGCAAGTGCAGGCCAAGTAACGGCCATCCGCGCCAAAGGACGCCGAGATGACCCAACCAAGTTGAGGCTTCAACAGGATGCGGTTGGTGTTGGCTGGCAAATCCCAAATCGTGACCTCTTGGGCGTGCTCGCTCTGACTCCAAGAACAGATCGCGGCGAAACGGAGATTTGGACTCACCCCGATGACGCTTGAATTTGCGTTGCCCACCTCGACGGGAATCCGCGCCACCACCTCATCGGTTTCCACAAAGCTTAATTGGATGTTTTCATTCTGCCGGGTCGCAATCACTGTTCCCTGCTGCGAGTCGAACAGGCGAAAGGCTCCCGGCATTTCACGGTCAGTGATCTGCTTCCAATTATCATCCGATGTCCGCCGCCAGGTCACCAGATGGACTGAAGCCGACGGACGTGGCTGAACGATGCCGAACAAGGTGCGTGCGTTTGACGAGAAAGCCAGGCTGACCACGTTCCCGTCAGCGGGAATGGATACCGGTCTGGCTCCCTTGATGGTCTCCTGAATCATCACGCCGTTGGTTTCGGTTCCGATGGCCAAAATATTACCCGTTGCATCCAGCGCGCAGACGGGCGATGCGGGCAGCGAATCCATGTCCAGCGGATCCATCCCGATTGGGTCACCGAGACATTGCGATGCCTCCGCCCGAAGCGCCTCGATGTGCCGCTGTGAAGACGGGATGGCCAACGCCTGCCGGAGGCGGTCATTCACCTCGCGACGGTAGCCGACCCGGCGAGTCATCCGGATGGACTGCGCTTCGCCAATCAACGATTCCAACAGCCGGTTTTGAGCAAGGTCACGCTGTTCCGCCGCCGATCGTTCCGCTGCCTCCGCCACTTCCCGCTGCGTGGTTTCTCCGGCGCGAGCGGTTTCGGCTGCCGCCCGCAAGCTCCGCTGTTCATGCTCGGCATTCCGCGCCCGCACCGCCTGCCACACGCTGACCACGATGCCGAGCAACAACGCCAGCGCCACCGCGCCTGCCGCCGCGAAGGCGAGCTGGTTGCGCCGAACGAGTTTTTGAAACCGGTAGGCCGAACTCGGCGGACGCGCCACCACGGTTTCGTTGCTCAAATGCCGCTTGATGTCCGCTGCCAATCCGTTCGCCGTCTCGTAACGCCGCGTGCGATCCTTCTCCAAACTCTTCATCACGATCCAGTCCAGATCGCCGCGTAATAGTTTCGCCAGCTTGGAACTCTCCACCGACCGACGCTTCGCGGTCGTTGTCAGGTCATCGCCTTGCAACGTGGCGAGCCGCGTGCTCGGCTTGCTCGGCTCTTTTTCGCGGATCGTTTTCCGCATCGCATCAATGCCCTGCGACATCAACTCCTGCCCGTCGAACGGCGTCTTGCCCGTGAGCAATTCGTAGAGCAAAACTCCCAGCGAATAAATGTCGCTGCGCGTATCAATGTCCAGCCCGCTCATCTCCGCCTGCTCGGGACTCATATAAGCCGGCGTGCCGATGAACTGATGCAACTGCGTATAGACCGTCGCGTCGGTCAGTCGGCCTTCCGTCGCTTTCGCAATGCCGAAATCAATCACCTTCGGCACCGGCACGCCGTCGTGCAATGTGACGAGAATGTTCGACGGCTTGATGTCACGATGGATGATGCCCTTCTGATGCGCGTGCTGAATCGCGTGGCAAACTTGGATGAAAAGTTCCAGCCGCTCCTTCGTGGAAAGTTGCGCTTGATCGCAGTAATCGGTGATGCGAATGCCGCGCACGAGTTCCATGACGAAGAAGGGCCGGCCCACATCCGTCGTTCCCGCGTCGAGAACTTTGGCGATGTTCGGATGATCCATCATCGCCAGCGCCTGCCGCTCCGCCTCGAACCGCGCCACGACTTGCTTCGTATCCATGCCGAGCTTGATGACCTTGAGTGCCACGCGCCGCCGCACCGGCTCGGTTTGCTCGGCCACATACACCACGCCGCACCCGCCTTCGCCAACCTTCTCCAAAATTTTGTAGCGCCCAATTCTTTGACCGACGGTTTCATCCGGCGCGTCAGCCAGTTCCAATTTCATCGTTGCAACTGGTGCGCCGGCGGGTTGCGGTGATTCAGGTTCGAGGAAGGAATCCTTGCTGTCATTCGCGGCGAGCAGGGCTTCGAGGCGCCGCCGCAAGGCGGGATCACCGTGACAGGCACCATTCAAAAACACCGTGCGTTCGGCGGCGGCCAGGGCGGCGGCGGCTTGAAACAGTCCTTCCTCACGTTGTGGGTCGGGGTTCATGTTTTGTTTCGCTTCATTCATCTACCAGATCAAGCGCAGTTTGGCGGCAAAAAGTATGGGGAAAATTTCGATATACTTTTTCCCCGGCTTTTGCGCTTATGGAGGCAGAGCCTATGAACACATCTGAATTCAAGTTTTACTGCACGCACTGCGACCAGCCACTCAAGTGCGAAGCGCATTTTGCCGGCCGACAGATTCAATGTCCCGCCTGTCAGCACCTCATCCGCATCCCCAATCCTCCCGCCGGCACCGGCTTTACGCACGTCCAGCCGGAATCCGGCCAGACCTGGGCCACGCATGTGCCGAAAGGGAAACAGGCGTAAGCCCAACCGACGCGAGGAACGCGGCAATGCCGCCGCCTCTCAACTGCGTCTTTCTGGCTTAGGGCGAGCCGCCCGGCACGGTTCCCAGCATCTCCACTCGCAGCCAGGCGCGGGCGTAAGCCCACCACTGCTTCGCCGTCGGCACGGCGATGCCCATCGCCTCCGCCGCCTCCTCGAAGCTCATGCCGACAAAGTAACGCAGTTTGACCAGTTCGGCTTTGCGCGCATCCAGCATCGCGAATTTCTCCAACGCTTCACTCACCGCCAGCAACTGGTCGTCGGGCGCAGGCGCGGGAATGTCCAGTTCGTCCGCATCGAGACACACCTCGCCCGCGCCGCGTTTCGCTGCGAGACGACGACGCGCGCGGTCCACGAGAATGCGACGCATCGTCTCGGCGGCGGTGGCGAAGAAATGCTGCCGCCCATTCCAATCGCGCTGCTGGTCGCCGGAAATTTTAAGCCACGCTTCGTGAACGAGCGCGGTGGGCTGGAGCGTGTGCCCGTTGCGTTCGCCCGCCAGCCGGTGCGCGGCGAGACGTCGCAGTTCGTCATAGACCAACGGCAATAATTCCGCCGCCGCGCGCGGATCGCCCGTGGAGGCGGCTTGAAGAAGCTGGGTGACGTCGGACATGGTGCGCGCAGATTACTGGAAGCAGTTGGTTGAATCCACCTTTGCCTTCACCGTTTCATCCTGCCTGCCGGTCAGTCGGGCGTAATTCATGAAATTTTTTTCACGTTGCACGTTTCAACCCCTTCGGGCCATCCAGCCGCGCGACAGATGACAAAGGCCAGCGACTCTGTTATTGAGGCTCGTATAATTGAGTGACGGAGGCCGCTTCAGTGTCCGCAAACAGATGGCCGTGGAAAAATCCCGGCCCGCTGCCAGTTTGTGAGGTGAAGCGGCGTGAACGCCGCGCTCCGCCCCCCGGCTCATTCCCTGTCACCCTATTCAATGAGTCTCAATAAATAATTCGCCATGCGTTGCCCTGCATTTGAACTTGCCGCATCGCTCATCGCCCCATGAATTTCAAAGCACTGCCCAAAATTGATCTGCACCTCCACCTCGACGGAGCCATCCGCGTCCCGACCATCGCCGAACTGGGCGATGAACTCGGCATCAAGCTCCCTACTTACGACCCGAAGCAGCTCGCGGCGCTGGTCCAGGTGAACCGCGACTGCCGCAGCCTCACCGATTTTTTGAAACGCTTCGAGGTTTTCTATCCGCTCCTGCCGTTTGCAAAAACGCAGGAGCGCATCGCCTACGAACTGTGCGAGGATTGCCGGCGCGACAATGTGATTTACTTCGAGGCGCGCTTCGCCCCCGCGCTCGCCACCAGTCCGCGCTTCACCATGGAAGATGCCGTGACCGCCGCGCTGGAAGGATTCCGCCGGGGCCAGCGCGATTTCAATATTCGCTCCGGGCTGATCCTCTGCTGCTACCGCTCCATCTCAGTGGCGGAAAACATCGCCACAGTGAAACTCGCCCACAAGTATCGCGACCAGGGCGTCATTGGCATTGATCTGGCCGGCGACGAAAATCACTTCGCCGCCGCGCCGCACGCCGAGGCGTTCGCGCTGGCGCGCAAGCTGGAGATTCCCATCACGATTCACGCGGGCGAAGGCGGCCGGCCGGAGAACATTCGCGAAGCCGTCTTCACGCACGGCGCGACCCGCATCGGCCACGGCGTCAGCCTGCAGAACGACCCCGAGCTGCTCAAAGCCGTGCGCGACCAGGGCACCGTGTTCGAGATCTGCCTCACGAGCAACCTGCAAACCTGCACCGTCCCCCTCGCTCGCCGCGCATCCGTTCAAGAAATTCTTCGAAGAAAAAGTCCGCGTCACGCTCAACACCGACGACCCAGGCATCAGCAACATCACCCTCAGCGACGAATTCGAACTGGCCGCGCGCGAATACCAACTCAAGCCGGCGCAAATCCGCGAGTTGCTGGACAACGCGGCACACGCCGCGTTTGGAGAACCCACCTTGCGCCGCAGCCTGGCGGCGCAAATTCGGCAATCGTTTTCGGCTTGAACAATTTCGGTGGTTTTCCCAGACACGGGAAGGGCAGGCTCACGCTTCACGCTGCATCATGGCCGCCAGGTATTGCCCGGTGAAACTCCCGGCGCACGCCACGATTTTTTCGGGCGGACCTTGCGCCACGATTTTGCCCCCGCCATCGCCTCCTTCCGGCCCCAGGTCAATGATCCAGTCAGCCGTTTTGATCACGTCCAGATTGTGTTCGATGATGAGCAGTGTGTTGCCCGTGGCGCGCAGTTTGAAAAGCACTTCGAGCAGTTTGGCCACATCATGAAAATGCAGCCCGGTCGTCGGCTCGTCCAAAATGTAGAGCGTGCGGCCCGTCGCCTTGCGGCTTAATTCCGACGCCAGCTTCACCCGCTGCGCCTCGCCGCCGCTCAAAGTCGTCCCCTGCTGGCCAAGCCGGATGTAGCCCAAGCCCACTTCCGCCAACGTCAGCAGCGGATCGTAAATCTTCGGCACGGCGCGGAAAAAGGTCACCGCCTCGTCCACCGTCAGGTCCAGCACGTCGGCGATGTTTTTGCCCTTGTAGGAAATCTCCAGCGTCTCGCGATTGTAGCGTCGCCCGGCACAGCCTTCGCAGGTCACATACACCGCCGGAAGAAAATGCATTTCAATTTTCAGCACGCCGTCGCCCTCGCACTTTTCGCAACGGCCGCCCTTCACGTTAAAACTGAACCGCCCCGGGCCGTAGCCGCGGACGCGCGCCGCCGGCAAGGCCGCAAACAAATCACGGATGGCGTTGAACATGCCGGTGTACGTCGCCGGATTGCTGCGCGGCGTGCGGCCGATCGGCGTCTGGTCAATCACCACGATTTTATCCAGCCCTTCGAAACCTTTCATCTCGCGATGCGCGCCGGGCCGTTCCTTCGAGCCGAAAAATTTCCGATACAACGCGCGGCGCAAAATGTCGTCCACCAGCGTGCTCTTGCCGGAGCCGCTCACGCCGGTGACGCAGGTGAACAAACCGATGGGAATGCGCGCGTCCACGTTTTGCAGATTGTTTTCCGTGCAACCCAGAAGTTCAATCCAGCCGCGATCCACCGAGGGTTGCTTGCGCTCCTGGGGAAAGGGAATTGTCAGTTCGCCCGTCAGATATTTCGCCGTGAGTGAATGGGGATTCGCCAAAATTTCCAGCAATGTTCCCGCCGCGACGAGTTCACCGCCATGTCGGCCCGCGCCCGGGCCGAGATCCAAAATGTAATCCGCCTTGCGAATCGTGTCGGCGTCATGCTCCACGACCAGCACGGAATTCCCCAGCTCCCGCAGGCCTTCGAGCGTCCGCAGCAACCGGTCGTTGTCGCGCTGATGCAGCCCGATGCTCGGCTCGTCGAGGATGTAAAGCACGCCCACCAAACCCGCGCCGATCTGCGTGGCGAGCCGGATGCGCTGCGCCTCGCCGCCGCTCAACGTGCCGCTCTCGCGATTCAAGGTGAGGTAGCCGAGGCCGACGTTTTTCAAAAAGCCGAGCCGCGCGCGAATTTCCTTGATGATGTCGCGCGCGATTTTTTCCTGGAACTCCGTCAGCTTGAGCGCGCTGAAAAAGCCGTCCGCCTTGTCCACGGAAAGCGAGCACACGTCCCAGATGGAAAGGCCGGGAAGCTTCAAGTTTTCAGTTTCAAGTTTTCCAGACTGAACACTTGAAACTTGAAACTTGAAACTTTCTTCGCCTCCAAGTCTGACCGCCAAAATCTCCGGCTTCAACCGCCGCCCGCTGCACGCGTCGCAAAATTGCGGCGACATGAACGCCTTGAGCCGGTTGCGGGTGAACTCGCTTTCGCTGTCCACGTAGAACCGTTCGAGATTCGGCACGATGCCTTCAAACGGCCGCGTGACCTTGCTCGTCTTGCCCGCGCGCCAGAAGCTGAATTCGATTTCCGTCTCACCGGTGCCGTGGAGCAGCATCCGTTTGAAATCCTCGGACAAATCTTTGCAGGACGTTTCCAGACTCACGCCGCCATGCGCCGCCACCGCACGCAGCATGGCCTTGTAATAAACAATCATCCGCTTGCCGCCCCGCCGCCACGGCAGCACCGCGCCTTGCTCCAAGGATTTTTCCGCGTCCGGGATGATGAGACCCTCGTCAAAAACCATCTTCTGCCCGAGGCCGTGGCAGACGGAACACGCGCCGCTGGGAGCGTTGAAGGAAAAATGTTTGGGCGTCAACGGCTCGTAACTCTTGCCGGTGGCGGGGCTGAAGTTGCGGTTGGAATGAAGCGTCTCAATCCAGGTTTCTGATTTTTGGTTTTTGGTTTCTGGTTTCGTCGCGTCCGGCAGTTGATGCAGCGTCAGCAAAATCCCCTCGCCCCATTTGAGCGCGGTCTCGACCGAATCGCTCAGGCGCACGCGGATTTTTTCATCCATAACCAGACGATCCACCACGGCCTCAATGGTGTGCTTCGCTTTGGGATCCAGTTTCACGCGGACGCCGTCGGACAGTTCGATCAACTGACCGTCCACCCGGGCGCGCACGAAACCCTCGCGCGCCAGCCGTTCGATCACGTCGCGGAACTCGCCTTTCAAAGCGCGCACGACCGGCGCGAGAATCATGACGCGGGTGCGCGGCGGCAGTTTCAGAATCGCATCCACGATGTCGCTCGTGGTGCGCGTGATGATCGGCACGCCGGTCTCCGGGCAGAACGGCTGGCCGACATGCGCGTAGAACAGGCGGAGGTAATCGTAAATTTCCGTGGTGGTCGCAATGATCGAACGCGGGCTGCTGCCGGAACTGCGCTGCTCGATCGCGATGGCCGGGGAAAGTCCCTCGATGAAATCCACGTCCGGCTTTTGCAATTGATCCAGGAACTGCCGCGCGTAGGCGGAAAGCGACTCGACGTATTTGCGCTGGCCCTCGGCGTAGATCGTATCGAACGCGAGCGATGATTTGCCGGAACCGCTCAGGCCGGTGATGACGACCAGTTTGTCGCGCGGAATCGAGAGCGTCAGGTTCTTGAGGTTGTGCTCGCGCGCGCCGCCGATCTTGATGAATGCTTTGCTCACAGTTCTGAATTTCTAAAATGTCGCAATCGGGAAGAATACTAAACGCGCTCCGCGAGGCAAAGGGGAACTGCGAATTGGGGGAAGCCCGTCGGAGAAATGGCAACGAAACCTCGTCAGGACAATTCGATTCCGGGGCCGCTCCGGTCTGTTTCCCGGGGCGTCCCCGGGATTATTTTAGTGCCAGGCCCGATTGTTTGTGTCAGCTTTATTGGCGAGGATAGGCACGTAGTTAATGCGTTTCTATCTATGAAAAATAACGGACAAAACATCGCTGGCAAAATCAATCGCAACCTTATGTTCAGCGTCTTGCTCATCAGCGCGCAATGCGTCTTTTCCCATCCCGCTCACGCGGCGGACAAAATCGTCGCTTGGGGTGATTTGAATTACCGCGTCGCCCCCGGAGCCGCGCGCGCCAATCACGCCTTGGTCAGCCAGATTGCCGCCGGTTCCTTTCACAGCCTCTCGTTGAACGTGAACGGCTCGGTCTCCGCCTGGGGCGATAATCATTTTGGCCAGACCAACCTCCCGGCCGCCGTGAATCTCCGCAAAACCGTGGCCATCGCCGCCGGCAATGTTCACAATCTGGCGTTGCTGCGCAACGGCACCGTCATCGCCTGGGGCCCGGGCAGCGGCGCCGCCGGTGATTTCGGCCAAACCCGGGTGCCGGCGGATCTGCATAACGTGGCGGCCATCGCCGCCGGGGCCGTCCACAGCCTGGCCTTGAAAAACGACGGCACCGTGGTCGGCTGGGGCGAAAACACGGACGGCCAATGCGACGCACCCGCAGGATTAAAGGGCGTAGTCGCCATCGCCGGCGGTGCCCAGCACAGTCTGGCGCTCCGGGAAAACGGCCGGGTGGTCGCGTGGGGCGATGACAGTTGGGGCCAGACCGACGTGCCGAAAGGATTGAATCATGTGGTGGCGATCGCGGCCTGCGGATTTCACAGCCTGGCCTTGAAGAGTGATGGCACGGTGGTGTCGTGGGGCACCTATGGACTGGCGCATGTCCAAGTTCCGGACGGGCTTAAAAACGTGGTGGCCATCGCGACCGGCGAACACCACAGCATCGCTTTGAAGCGCGACGGCTCCGTGGTCACCTGGGGTTTCAACACCGCCGGCCAGCTCCAGACCCCGGCGCATCTTGACGGCGTGCAAGCCATCGCCGCCCGCGGCAATCACAGCATGTCGCTGCTCCAGTAACCCCCGATTTCCGGGCGGGTTCAATTTCGACACGCGTGAACCCGCCCGGTCAACGCTTCCAAAAGCTCCCGCCGGACCGGCCTCATTGGGTCGTCATTTTGAAAACAATCGCGAGGTCGCCCGGCATTTTTTTCGGCGCTTCGATCTTTAGCGCGTCGCCAGTCTGCGACCATTTGATTTTTTCGCGGCTCCCCAATAATTCAATTTTACGGATGTCCCGGTCAAGCAGGCCGGCGGATTTGCCAAGCGCCTTGATCGCCACCGCATTGGTCGGCCAGCCCAGTTCAATGGCGTAAATCACCCGGCCCTTCGCCGTGAAACGAAAATCCGCCGCCGTGGTGGGCTTGCCCCGGCCCTCGTTGAAGCCTTGCGCCTGCAACGCCGCGCCTTCCGACGCCGGGCCTTCGCCAAAGGTTTTCCACGGGCGTGTGCCAAAGATGGCCTCCTTGTTTACTTCCATCCAATCACCGATGCCGTTGACAACGGCGAGTTCCTTCTCGTCAATCGTGCCGTCGCCGCGCACCGGAATGTTCAACAACAGATTGCCGTTTTTGCTCACGATGTCGGCAAGCATGTGGATGACGGTCTTCGCGCTCTTGTAGCGGTTCCGGTCGTACAGGGCGCGGTCATAATGCCAGCCGCCGATACAAGTGTCGGTCTGCCACGGATGCGGCACAATCGTCGGGCTGACACCGCGCTCGATGTCCCACGCCATGCACTGCTGCTGTTCCTCGTCGAGGATTTTGCCGAACAGCACCGCCTCGTTGTGGCCGTGATGGTGGGCGATGTTGTTGTTGTAAAAATGCGCGGCTATCTTCAAACCGGCGTCACTCACCGGCCAGAGCGGCAACGCTGTGTCGTCAAAATAAACCAGGTCGGGCTGGTATTTGTTGATGAGGTCCATCGTCCGGTTGTAAAACTTTTCGCAATACGCGGCGTTCGGCTGGCTCGCGCCATTGCCCCAGTTCCACCGGGCATGGATCGAACTGCCCTTTTCAAAACCGGCCGCAGGGCCGTGGTATTGCGCATACAAATCCTGGGGATCCAAACCGTCCCACCACTGGCCCTGGCCGTCCGCCTTGGTGAGTTTTCCGTCATAAGGGATGCCGGCGAACGGGCCGACCTTGTCCGCGCCTTGGGCCGGTTCGTACCACGTCCAGGCGTGGGCGGCGTGAACGCTGACGCCGAAACGCAGGCCGTTTTTCCGCGCTGCTTTCGCCCAGCCACCGATCAAATCTTTTTGCGGGCCAAGCTTCACGGAATTCCACGGCTGATATTTTGAATCCCAGTTGTCGAAATTGTCGTGATGGTTGGCGAGCGCAAAAAAGTATTGCGCGCCCGCGCGTTTGTAGAGCGCGAGCAACTTGTCAGGATTCCAGTTCTCCGCCTTCCACTCGTGGATCACGTCCTTGAAACCGTTGGTGGAGGGATGCCCGTAGTGCGCGAGGTGGAATTTATACTTGGCACCATCCGTCAGATACATTTCGCGCGCATACCAGTCGCCATCCTCGGGCTGGCATTGCGCACCCCAATGCGCCCAGATGCCGAACTTCGCATCGCGAAACCACTCCGGCGTCTGATACTGCTTCAGCGACTCCCACGTCGGCGCGAATTTCCCCGCCGCCACCGGCTCGGCTTGGGTGCTTACGATCACCGTGGGCGTCAGCGTGGAGGAAATGCCCGCCGCCTGGATCATCGCCGGCGAAAGTCCCACGATCAGACTCAGAATATATTTTGTTGCATTCATAAATTGGCTCCGGCAGGTCGGTTCTCAGCAACGCGACCGGCGCGTTGAAATTGCGTGCAAGCCGGAAAAGCCTGTCCTATATTCGCGGCACATGCATCTGCCAGTTGTCACAAAAAATCCGACGGCCGTCGAGACAGAAGTAGCCGCCGCCTACCGGGCGTGCTTTCCGACCGGGGACGCGCGGTTTGTTGCGCGCGTGTTCGGCTGGGCGGGTGACTGCTTCACCGGCCGGCATCAGGATTACCAGGCGATTGATGCGCCCTACCACGACTTTGAACACACGCTGCAAGGCGCGCTGTGCATGGCGCGCCTGCTGCACGGACGCCACCAGGCGGGGGCGGTTCCGCCGGTGTCCGAGCATTATTTCCAACTAGGCATCCTCGCCATTTTGCTGCACGACACCGGGTATTTGAAACGCCGGGGCGACAACGACGGCACCGGCGCAAAGTACACCATCACGCACGTCGCGCGCAGCACGGAATTCGCCGGCGAATTTTTGCGCGGCAAGGGTTTTTCCACCGCCGACATTCTGGCGGTGCAAAACATGATCAGCTGCACCGGCGTGGATTCGGTGCTGGGCACGATTGCGTTTCAAACCGAGCTGGAAAAAATCGTCGGCCACGCGCTCGGCACGGCCGATCTGCTCGGGCAGATGGCGGCGGATGATTACGTGGAAAAGCTGCCGGCGCTCTACCGGGAGTTTGTCGAGGCGGCGCGTTTCTCCCATGACGACAAATCCTTCGTGGCCACTTACGCGAGCGCGGAAGACCTGACCCGGAAGACGGCGGGGTTCTGGGAAAAATACGTCCAGCCCAAGCTGGAGCGCGACTTCGGCGGCGTGCATCGCTTTTTGAATTTTCCGCATCCGCACGGCCCGAATGAATACGTCCGCCGCATCGAAGCCAACATCCGCCGGCTGCGGCAGGCGCTGGCTTGAATTTTACTTGCCGGCCGCCACGGCTTCGGGCGCGATGAGTTTCAACGCGGACACCGCCGCCTTTCGGACCTCTTCATCCTCATCCTTGTTCGCACTCTCAGAAAGTGCCGCCACCACTTTGTCCCGGTCCGCATCCTCGTACGGAATCAGCGCCAGCGACAGGCAGGAGATCTGGCGGAGCATGGAATTCTCGTTTTGCAAAACCTGGATCAGGATCGGAATGGCGGCCTTGTCGTAGGACTTGTTGTTGATGAGCGCCAGCGCCGCCCACATGCGAACGTCGGAATCCGAATCGTTCAAGGCGGCGCGCAATTCCGGCAACGCCTCCTTCGCGCCGCCGCCCATTTCCCGCAGCTTCGCCGCCGCTTTACGACGTTCCGCCGGATCGGCCGCTTTCAACGCCTTCTTCAAATCCGCCAGGCTCCGGACGTCCGGCCCACCGGCAACGCTTTTTTTAACGGTGGCACCACCAGGCCGCGCCGTGCCATTTTCCACCGGACTGGCCGGTGACGGACTTTTTGCGGCAGCGGCCATCGGCGGCGGGTTCGTGACCGGGGCTGCTTTCGGAGCCGGTTCACCGCCTCTGAAAAACAAAGCCCAAAGCACCACGCCAACCACCAAGGCCACCGCGCCGATGACCGCCGGCATCTGCCAGGCCGGCTGCTTTTTTGGGCTGCGCACCGTCCGCACGGTCTGCGAACTCATGCCCGCCCCCGGAGCCGGGGAGGAAGGTTGCGCCGCCTGCACGGCCAGGCGTTTGGAAACAAAAGCGGTTGCGGCCACGGCGGGCGGCGGCACGGCCACCGGTGCCGGCGGCGGTGCGGACGGCTGCATGGTGGGAGCAACGATGGGCTGCGATGACGGAGCGGCTGCCGCCGTGGGAACTGCCCCCGGCGTGTTGGAAATAAATTCCGGCTCCGAACGGTAGATCGCGATGACCTCGCCGAACTTCACCTGGTCGCCGTCCTTGAGCCGCGCCTCGTTGATGGACTGGCCGTTGAGCATCGTCCCGTTGGTAGCGTTCAAATCCTTGAGAAAAAACTCGACACCTTTGCGCGTGATTTTGGCGTGCGAAACGGAAACCGACGCGTCGTCCAGTGCGATCGTGTTCCCTTTCATCCGCCCGATGGTCATCATCTCGTCGCGGAGAATGTGATCCACCGGCGGCAGGCCCGGAAGCTGGATGGTCAACGTCGGCATGGTTTAATCAACTGCCCTACGCTATCAAAACGGCAGTTTGCCGCAATCACTTAAACCAAAAGGCTGCGGGCAACCGTAGGAAAATAAAATCACCGCCCGAACGCGCCGAACAACGCCTGCATTTCCTCGTCCACCTGGGCCGGATCACTCAACGTCTGCCCGATCTCCTCGCGCAGCAGCACCCGATACCGCTTCCGCAAACGATGCACCGCCACGCGCACCGCGCCTTCCTCCATGCCCAACGTTTTGGCCGCCTCGCTTTGCGCCGCCTCGCCTTTGCCCGCCGCGAGAAAAATTTTCAACTGCTCGAACAACTGTCCCCTGCCGTCCGCCGCGCACTCGGATTGCAGGCGCGCGATGACCTTGGCCAGCAACGCCAGCGCCCACTCGCGGTCGTACGCCCGGTCGGGACTCGCCTCGGTCATGGCGGCGACCTGAAACTTCGTGTCCGCCGTCTCCCAATCGAGCGAGAGCGGAACTTCGCCGCCGCCGCGCTTGAGGCGTTGCGACGCCTTCCATTCGTTCGCGAGAAAATTTTTCAGCGCCGCCAGCAGAAATGCGCGGAACCGTCCCCGCCCTTCGCTCAGGCCGTCGAGATAATTTTTGGCGAGGAAGCGCGCGAAGAACGCCTGCACGGAATCCTCCGCGTCCGACTGCGGCGTGTGCCGCTGCCCCGCCGCGAGCACGACCGTCCAATGCGTCGTGGCAAAGATGTCGCCCGACGCGCACGCAGACTGGCGGCTGGAATTTTCTGTAGTCAACGCAGAGTCATTTCATTTTGCTTCCAGTTCCTTGATGCGCGCGAGCATTTTTTGGATTTCCGGGCTTTGTTCGGAATAATCCACACGCAACTCCGCGAGCTGCGCCTTCGCTGCGCGCAATCTGGCGGAATCATTTGGCTCTTCATTGTTCAACCGTTCCAATTCCTTGATGCGCGCCTGTTGGCGCTGCACCTCCAGACTGTTGTCGGAATAATACACGCGCAGCGCCGCCAGTTTCGCGCGTGCTTCGAGCAAGTTAGACGGCTCCGTTTCTGGCTGTGACAACAACGGTTTAGCGGCTGACGCAAAGAATTTGTCGCCGACCAGAACTTTCTGCCCGATTTTTATATGCCTTGCGTCCAAGTCAGGATTGAGCGTGGTCATGTCGGCCATCGTCATCCCGAATTTTTTTGCGATTCGGCCCACGGTATCGCCGCTCTCAATAAGGTAGTCGTGAACCACACCGTCACGCATTTGCACCAGCTTGTAGCGAATCTTCACGCCGCGCGGGTTTTCCGTGAAGCCGGTGATTTGCAGAAGGCCCGCCGCGCCTTTGGCAGTGTGGAAGATGAATGTCTTGGGCAGCACGCCATCCTCGCTGATTAACAACACGGTCATCTTGGAAAACTCCGGCGTGTTTTTGAACGGCTGGGTCATCGTGGGCAGGTTCGTCGCGTGGGCGAGCACAGTTGCAGTTGAATCACTATCCCAATCGGTCGCGTCCGCAGGCAGGGCAAATGTGCCAAGGCGGCAGTTCAAACCGGTGGACAGCGGCATCACCTTTGGGTCGCCAATCGCAATCATGTCCACGCCTTTTTCGTTGAGGTAATCATCTTCCGACTTGTCGCCGACAGGCACGTCATTTGTGCCGAAGGAAATTGTTTCAACCTGCCCTAAATCCAAGTTGATGCCGGAGATGGAACGCATCGGCATTTCGCATGGCAACACCCGCTCCACCACCGGGCCAAAGGAAAAATCAAGCTGAGTCGGTAACGAGTTGGTCAAAGGAGCCGGGAGGCTTTTGAACGGCGGCGTTCCGCGCCAATAAACGCTCACGACTTTGCCCAGCACCGTCGCGCCCGGAATAGTTTCGTCTGGCTGGCTGTTGCGGTTGATGGTCACGCCAGAATCGTCCGCGCTCACGACGCGTGACACCCAGACTTGATAATCATGCCAGTGCGCGATGATGTCGCCGGGCGCAAGGTGCGGGTGAAATTTCCAGACCAGAATCCGGCTGCCAATCGGAATTTCCGGCTCCACCCCGCCGCCCGCGACATGGAACGGCTGGAGAAAATACGCGCGGACAATCAGTGTGAACAGGATGGCCACCGGCACGACAAAATAGAAAAATTTCTTGATCCGCTGAAGCCCCCGGCTCGGGCGGGCCAGATGGCCGATGAGATAGCCAGCGGGTTTCCATGCCCCGTTCCATTGCCGGGTGAAGATCAAGGTTTCCGCCGTGGACTTCAGCCCGTCGAACGACGAATCAAATTTCGCGTCCAAACGGAATCCCAGCGCGGAGAATTTGGTCGAGGCCACTTTGCGGGAAATAATTTTGCCCAGCGGACGCCGGACTTTTTCCAGCGCCTCCATCCAGTCGCCCTTGGTCACCGCCCAGCGAAAAGTTCGCCCGCCTGCCTCCCAGCTTTGCGCGTAATCGCCTTTGTCCATAAGGGCGAGCCACGCTTCGACGGCGGGCGGCGCAGCTACTTTGGGAGTGATGTTCACCGCGCGCCGGACGCGGCGGATGATAAGCCAGTCCAGCAACACCGAAAGAAGCATTGCCAGACACAACCATAAGGCAAAGAATAATCCAAGTTGATAGCCAATAACCAGCGTATCTCCAGATTGACCGACAACCAAAAATTTGATGGCCAGCCAGACCAGCCAAAAGATAACCGCATTGAGCAAGAGTAACGGAAACAAAAGCCCATCAAACACCGCCAGCCACAGGCCGTGAAGCTTCCCCGCCGAGCGGCAGATTTGCCCGACGGCCACCCAGCCGAGAATCGTTGCGGCAACCAAAAGTGCCAATTCCAAAGACGGCCAGAGCACGAATAATGATTCGGGCAGTCGTTTGCCCGTGCCGCTCCAAATATCCAGAAAAACTCTTCCGGCAAAAAATGCGCACAAAACCAATCCAAAACAGATCGCCCCCACAATCGCCGTGCGCGAGAATCGGGATTTGGCTTCCGGCTCCTGACTCCTGACCTCTGGCTTCTCCCCCTCCGAAGCGATTGTCTCCACCTGCGTCTTGAGAATACTCGCTTGCTGGTAGCGCAGTTCCGGTTTCTTTTCCAGCGCGCGCAATACGATTTCATCGAGGCGCACATCAATGGAAACTTTCTTCGACGGCGGCTCGATCTTTTTGCCGGGCAATTCACCGGTGAGCATCTGGTAAAACACCACGCCCAGCGCGTAAATGTCCGCACGGTGATCCACCTCGCCCGGCGCGGTGATCTGCTCCGGCGACATGTATTGCGGCGTGCCCATGACTTTGCCGGCGTCCGTCATGGTAGTGGGACAGGCGTCCCGCCTG
>JANYDP010000418.1 GCA_025363535.1 Verrucomicrobiota bacterium
TTAAGAAAAACGCAGAGGCGCAGAGAACGCGGAGTTGCGCGGAGTTGCGCGGAGCAAACATTTCTCTGCGCCTCTGCGTTGAATTTTCATCATGTTTGTCAAGCAAACGGATAGGCATAAATTCAAGTATCAGATTTGCAAGCTATCAAACTGAAAAGTCAAATAAACCCTTTATTTAGTGGTGCACCCAATAGGAGTTGAACCTATAACCTGCTGATCCGTAGTCAGCCGCTCTATCCAATTGAGCTATGGGTGCGCCCGGGCCGCAAAAACTACGCGGCCCGTGTCCGCCAAGCAAGCGATTTTATTTCTGATCACTCGTCGGCTTGCAGTTTGGCCAGCACGTTAAAATCCTCCAGCGTCGTGGTGTCGCCCTTGATTTCAATGCCGGACGCGATCTGCTTGAGCAGGCGGCGGATGATTTTTCCCGAACGCGTCTTGGGCAGGGCTTCCGCAAAACGAATGTCATCCGGCTTGGCCACCGGGCCGATTTCTTTCGCGACGTGCTGGCGGAGTTCTTCGCGCAGTTCAGGCGTCGCCTTTACGCCGGTTTTCAAAGTGACAAACGCCACGAGCGCCTGACCTTTCAATTCATCCGGGCGGCCCACGACGGCGGCCTCGGCAACCTTCTGATTGCTCACCAACGCACCTTCGACTTCTGCCGTGCCGATGCGATGGCCCGCCACGTTCAGCACGTCGTCAATGCGGCCCACGATCCAGAAGTATCCGTCCTTGTCCTGACGGCAGCCGTCGCCGGTGAAATAACTGCCTTTCACTTCCGTCCAATAAACTTCCTTGTAACGCTGCGGATCGCCCCACAAACCACGCAACATGCTCGGCCAGGGTTTACGCACGACCAGTTTGCCGCTGGTGTTTTTCGGAACGGCGTTGCCTTGATCATCCACGACTTCAGGAAGAATTCCAAAAAACGGTAGCGTGGCGGTGCCGGGTTTCGTCGGCGTCGCGCCAGGCAGCGGCGTGATCATGATGCCACCGGTTTCGGTCTGCCACCACGTGTCCACGATGGGACAGCGCTTGCTGCCGATGTGTTCGTGATACCACATCCACGCTTCGGGATTGATCGGCTCGCCCACGGAACCGAGCAGGCGCAGAGAAGTCAGATTGTGTTTCTGCGGCCACTCGACGCCCCACTTCATAAACGCGCGGATCGCCGTGGGCGCGGTGTAAAGAATCGTCACGCCGTACTTCGCGATGATTCGCCAGAACCGGTCAGGTTCGGGAAAATTCGGCGCGCCTTCATACATCAAGCTCGTCGCGCCATTCGCGAGCGGGCCGTAAACCACGTAGCTGTGACCCGTCACCCAGCCGATGTCCGCCGTGCACCAATAGACATCCTCGTCGCGCAGATCGAAGACATACTTGCTCGTCATCTTCGCGCCGAGCAGATAGCCGCCGGTGGTGTGGAGAATGCCCTTGGGTTTTCCGGTCGAGCCGCTGGTGTAGAGAATGAAGAGCGGCGCTTCGCTGTCCATTTTCGCCGCCGGACAATTGGCATCCACATATTCCAGTTCACGATGCCACCAGACATCCCGGCCCTCCTCGATGTGAATGTCATTCCCGGCGCGGCGCAGCACGATGACTTTTTCAATCGTCTTGGTGAGAGAATTTCCGCCGGCATCCTTGATCGCGAGCGAATCGTCCACATTCTTTTTCAGCGGAACAATCGCGCCGCGACGAAAACCGCCATCGGCCGTGATGATCATTTTCGCCTGCGAATCAAACACGCGGTCGGCCACGCTCTGCGCGCTGAATCCGCCGAAGACGATGGAATGCACCGCACCGATGCGGGTGCAGGCCAGCATCGCGATGGCCGCCTCGGGCACCATCGGCAGATAAATCAGAATGCGGTCGCCCTTTTTGATGCCGTTTCGTTTGAGCACGTTGGCGAACAGGCAGACTTCGTGGTGAAGCTGCTGGTAGGTCAGGGTGCGTTCCTCACCGGGCTTGCCGGGCGCGGCGGGTTCGCCTTCCCAAATCAGCGCGGCCTTGTTGGCGTGCGGCGTGCCCAGCCATTTGTCGAGGCAGTTGTAGCTGACGTTGAGCTGGCCACCGACAAACCATTTGGCGAACGGCTCCTTCCACTGGAGAACTTTTTTCCACGGCTTGAACCAGACGAGTTCGTTCTTCGCCTCGCGCGCCCAGAATTTTTCCGGCGACTTGATGGACTCGTTGTAAAGCTTGCGGTAATGCGCGAGCGACTTGATGTGCGCGCGCTGGGAAAATTCCTTGGCGGGTTTGAAAACACGCTCCTCGGAAAGCATCGAGTTCAGCGTGTTGGTTTTAATTTTGGCTGGCATAAGATGCGGAGATTCTAAAAAGGAAAGCCCCGGCGTCAATGGTTGTCTTGGTGCGATGCCCCATTCGGGTGTGATTACAACCAGGTGAGGGTAAAAATCGTCCTCGTCTTCGTTCTCGTCCTCGTCCTCGTCCTCGGTTTTGCTCATCAATTCCGAGGTCAGGACGAGAACGTGAAGGCGGACGAGGCGGAGAATTCCTTCAAG
>JANYDP010000445.1 GCA_025363535.1 Verrucomicrobiota bacterium
GCGGTGAAGGAGAAATTACCCGCGATTCAAAAGGCGTTGCCGAAAGGTGTTGAACTCGTTCCGTTCTACGACCGCACCGACCTCGTGAAGAAGGCCATTCACACGGTCACGAAGGCGCTGCAAGAAGGCGCGATTTTCGTCTTTATCATTCTCATCATACTTCTGGCGGACGTTCGTAGCGCCATCATCGTCACCTTGGTTTTGCCGCTGGCCGCATTGTTCGCGTTCATCATGATGAAATGGTTTGGTCTGAGCGCGAATCTCATGTCGCTCGGCGGTCTGGCCATCGGCATCGGCATGATGGTGGACGGGGCGGTGGTCATGGTGGAAAACGTCCATCGGCATCTGACCGAGAAACCGGACGAAGCGAAACAGCACGCGCACGCTGGCAAAATTGAAGTCGTGCTTTACGCCGCGAAGGAAGTTGGCCGTCCGATTGTGTTCGGCATTTTCATCATCATCGTGGTGTTCCTGCCGTTGTTCACGCTGCAAGGCTTCGAGGGTAAGATGTTCAGTCCGCTCGCCTTCACGATTTCGTTCGGCCTCCTAGGTTCACTGATTCTCTCGCTCACGTTCGTGCCCATGCTTTGCACTTACTTCCTCAAGCAAGTGCCACACGAGCATGATCCGTTTCACATTCGATGGATGAAGAACGCCTACCTCAAGTTCCTGACACCTTGCGTGCGCCGTCCGTGGCTCGTGATTCTCCCGGCAGTCCTTGCTTTGGCCGGTGCGTTCGCGCTCGTGCCGCGCATCGGCACGGAGTTTTTGCCCGCACTGGATGAAGGTTCGATTGCCGTGCAGACATTTCGCATCCCAAGCATTTCGTTGCCGCAATCGTTGGCCTTGCAGATGAAGGCCGAGAAAATCCTGAAACAATTCCCTGAAGTCATTGACGTGGTTTCCAAAACCGGCCGTGCGGACATTGCGTCCGACCCAATGGGCGTGGAAATCAGCGACGTGATCGTCACGCTCAAACCGCACGAAGAATGGACGACCACAAAAACGAAGGATGAACTCGTTGAGAAAATGCGCGAGGCGCTGGCGGAACTTCCCGGTGTGGTTTCCAGCTTCTCGCAACCCATCGCGTTGCGCGTGGATGAACTGGTGAGCGGCGTCAAATCCGCCATTGGCATCAAAATCTTCGGCGACGATCTGGACGTGTTGAAAAGCAAGGCCGAGGCAGTCGCGCGTGTGCTCGGAAAAGTGCGGGGCGCAGCCGACGTGAACGTGGAAAAAGTCAGCGGCCTGGCATATCTCCAAATCGAAATTGATCGCGACAAGCTCGCGCGCTACGGCATCAACGTCGCGGACGTGCAGGAAGTCGTGGAGACGGCCATCGGCGGCAAGGAAGCGAGCAAGGTTTATGAAGGACAAAAAGTGTTCGGCCTCGCCGTGCGCTTTCCCGAGTCCGCGCGGAACGATGTCGAGCCAATCCGCAACATCCTGATTGCGTCGCCACAAGGCGCACTCATCCCGCTCGGACAAATTACCAAAGTGTATGTGACAGAAGGCCCGGCGCAAATCAGCCGCGAGATGGCGCAACGCCGTATCGTCATCGAATGCAACGTGACCGACCGTGACATCGGCGGCTTCGTGAAAGAGGCGCAACAGCAGATTGACGCCGCCGTGAAACTGCCGCCCGGCTATTTGATGACGTGGGGTGGACAATTTGAGAACCAACAGCGCGCGATGAAACGATTCAGCATTGTCGTGCCTATCACCATCGCCGCAATTTTCCTGCTCCTGTTCAGTTCCTTCAACTCGGTCAAGCAGGCGTTGCTCATCATCATGAACATTCCCTTTGCGTTGATCGGCGGCATCCTCGCTCTCGTCATCGGTCACTTCAATTTGAGCGTGAGCGCCAGCGTCGGCTTCATCGCGCTTTTTGGCGTGGCCGTGCTCAATGGCATCGTGATGGTCAGTTACTTCAACGAACTGCGCCGCGAAGGGATGACCGTCGAATTGGCCGTTATCAAGGGGGCGATTCTCCGTCTGCGTCCCGTGCTCATCACCGCCAGTGTCGCGGCGCTTGGGCTTGTCCCGATGCTGTTCGCCACCGGGCCGGGGAGCGAAATTCAAAAACCGCTCGCCGCCGTCGTCATCGGCGGACTCATCAGTTCAACGCTGCTCACGTTATTCATGCTACCGACGCTTTACAAAGTCTTCGAGCGCGAGAAGGAAAAGGATACGACGATCCATCTGCCTGAACCGCCGTCCACCCAGGAACTCTGAGATATGAAGAACCAATTCAAAACCATCGGCATTTGGTCGGCTCTCCTGCTGACCAGCACAGTGCTAACCCCGCCAAGCGCCCAGGCGCGTCCACCGCGAGCACGGGAATTGTGCGGCGTAGTTCAGGCGTTTGATCCGCAGATGCACACGGTGACGATTCAATCTCCCAAACGCAACCGACCGGCCACGCTCGCCGTGAAGGGCGATACCCAATTCATCAAGAACTGGAAATTCACCGACTCTGACTCATTGAAGGAGGGATTGCGAGCATGTGTCTATTATCGCTCGCCGTTTTTTGGAAAACCGTTCGTGACGAAAATAGTCTGGACCAATCCTCAACAGCCCGGATGAAAACCCATGAGCCGATGGAGGTCACCGCAAGCCGCCGCCAAACGCGCGCAACGTGCCGCCAAGGAAGCGGAACAACTGCGCCGCGAGAAGCGCAACAGCCGGTTGCTGATAGTCGGAGTTGCGTTAATTTCCATATCGCTCGTTTTCGCGGACTACTTCTGGCTAAGAGCACAGGCGCGGAGGCGTCGCGAAGAACATTTGCAGCGTCAGCATCAGCGGGCGCAGACAAATTCTCCTACGCCCCGCATGAGTGGGGAGCAAACAAATTCAGCCAACGCGCACTGAATGGCGAACTATTCGACGTAACGTTCGAGCACGACCAAAAGTGCCTGCAACTCCTTCCGGCCTTCGGCGGGCGAATGGGCGTGTTCGATGCAGTGCCGCATGTGTGAGTTAATCAGTGTCTCGGCCAGCGACTTGAGGGCTTTACGCGCGGACACGAGTTGCATGAGGATTTCGGCGCAGTCGCGGTCTTCTTCCAGCATCCGCTCGATGGCGTTCAACTGGCCGACGATGCGACGAACCCGAAGTTTCTGCGCGTCCCGCTCGCTCCGAGAATGGCTGTGCGATTTCATGCGGCCAGCATACGCGGAACAGCGCACTGGTTCAATCCCCGCCTTGCCAAGCAATAGGGGGAGGGGGTATAGTCCACACATGAGTTCAACCGTCCTGACTACGATTGCCGCGACCGGTTTCTCCGTGGCGTTCTTTCACGCCGCCATCCCGACGCACTGGCTGCCCTTCGTGCTCACCGCGCGCGTGCAGAAGTGGAACAAGTCCAAAACCCTGCTGGTCACGACGCTGGCCGGGCTGGGTCATGTCCTGTTCACCGCCGCGCTTGGGTTTCTCGTGGCTTGGTGCGGCATCGCTTTGAATGACAAAATCGGCGGCTGGTTTCCGTGGATCGCCGGCGGGGCGTTGCTGGCCTTCGGCCTTTACTACGTCATCCAGCAATTTCGCGGCAAAAGGGCCACGGCCATTCGCATCTGTTCGGTGGTCATTCACACGATCATCACGACGTTGAGCAAGGTCCGCGCGACGGCTTGCTGGTGAACACCGGGCACGGCTTCATCGAAATCACGGTTTTTGAAACCGGCGTGCCGCCGCGTTTCCGGCTGTTTTTCTACGACCAGCGGAAACAAGCGCGCCGCGTGCCGGATGCGGATCATATCAAAATTGAAACCGTCCGGCCTGACGGCGCACGGCAAAGTTTTTCTTTCCGCACCGAAGGCGATTATCTCGAATCCACCAGCGACATTCCCGAACCGCACGAGTTCAAGGCCATTCTCCAATTGTCGCACGGCGATCACTCGCACGACTACGAGGTGCAGTTTGAAGAACGCCATCATCACGACCACGGCGGATGCAGCCACGGCAACGCGGCGACTGAACCAC
>JANYDP010000492.1 GCA_025363535.1 Verrucomicrobiota bacterium
TTGATCTCCTCCGTCATCAGCCCGTAAAGCTGCGGGCTGATCTTCGCGGCAACCTGGCCGGCGCTGATCTTCAACACGGTCACCGGGTTGGTCATCTGCGCGGACGCCCAGCTTGCGGACAGGCCCGCCAGCATCATGCCGAGGCAAAGAGGCCGGAGGCTTTGGGTCAGGGTGCGGTTAGTTTTCATGAACGAAACTTTGGGCGGCGGAAAACCGAAAGTCCATTGCAAATATTCCGCCGGTGAGCCACCTCGCGCCATCGCTCCGTTGCAAAGCATTTGGAATTTTCCCGGCAACCGCTATAACTCCACGCATGGAAATGCCGCCGTTGACCGCCAGCACGCTTTACCTTGTCGCCACGCCGATCGGGAATCTGGAGGACATCACGCTGCGCGCCCTGCGCGTGCTGCGCGAGTGCGACGTGGTCGCCGCCGAGGACACACGGCGCACCGGGCAGTTGCTGAAGCATTTTGAAATCTCCAAACCGCTCCTGAGTTATTTCCAGTTCAACGAAGCCCGGCGCAGCGAGGAGATCATCGAACGTCTGCGGCGCGGGGAAAAAGTCGCGCTCGCCACGGACGCGGGCAGCCCCGGCATCAGCGATCCTGGCGAGCGCGTCGTGAAGGCCGCCATCGCGGCGGGCTTCCGGGTGGAGGCGGTGCCGGGCGCGTGCGCGCTGGTGGCGGCGCTCACGGCGAGCGGATTGCCGACGGACGAATTTCATTTCATTGGATTCCTGCCGCACAAATCTGGTCAGCGCCGCAACCAGCTTGAAGCGTTGAAAACTTTTGCCGGCACGCTGGTGCTTTACGAATCGCCGTATCGGATTGAAAAACTGCTGGTGGAGTTGAGTGAAGTTTTTCCCAAACGTCAGGTCGTGCTGGCGCGCGAATTGACAAAAAGGTTTGAGGAGTTTTTGCGCGGCACCCCGGCGGAACTACTGGCGATCAAACAAAAGCGGTCGTTAAAAGGGGAGTTTGTGGTGATGGTGGCGGGTGAGGTGTAGCGTCGAGGCTGTGCCTCGACACCTTCGCTCAAACTAAAATTCCAGCCACAGGCCGGACACTGCAAGGAGACCACCGGGCTATTGCGCCTCATCCGTCGGCTCGACCTCGCCGGCCGCATCGGCATCGGAAATTTCCAGACTGGCGTAATGGACGCCGAGATTGTGCTGCGCGGTCTTGTCGCCCTGGCGGGCGGCACGGATGAACCATTGCACCGCTTTCTGCGTGTCCTGGGGCACGCCGCGACCGGTCTGGTAGCACAGGCCGAGGTTGCATTGGGCGGGCGCGAGTTCCTGTTCCGCCGCGCGCATGTACCATTCGACGGCCTTCTCATAATCCTGGGGCACGACGTGGCCCTGCTCGTAGTAGGATCCCAAATTAAATTGCGCCTGCGGTTCACCGCGTTCGGCGGCGGCGTGATACCACTTGACGGCTTCGGCGTAATTTTTAGAAACGCCTTCGCCGCTTTCGTAAAGTGTTCCGAGATTGAACTGCGCCGCCGGATCGCCCTGCTCAGCGGCTTCGCGATACCATTTGGCCGCCTCGCCGAATTCCTGCGGCACGCCGAGGCCGTTCTGGTAACAAAAACCGAGGTAGCATTGCGCGACTGAATCGTTTTGTTCCGCCGCCTTGCGGTACCACTTCACGGCTTCGTGATAATCCTGTTTGACGCCCTGGCCGTTTTGATAGCTGACGCCAAGATAGGACTGCGCCTGCGGGTTGCCTTCCTCGGCGGCCTTGCGCATCTCTTCAAAACTGTTCCAAGTTTGACGGCTCATGGTTTGCGAATCCTAAGCTGACAGAAAAACGGTGCAATGGTTCAACGCTTTCCGACAGTGGCGGCACGTTAGCGGAATCAAATCAAAACACAAGCCACGTTTGCCAACCTCGAAAAGGCGGCGCAATTTTCCTGCCGATCCAACACAGCGACCAACGCGAATCCCGTTGACGCTGCCGCCGCCATTTTCAATCATCCGTTGCCGCGCGTCGCCGGTTGGAGGCGCGGAGCATTAAAATTGAAATCGAACTTATGAAACTGGACGCGCTCTATTCCGAACTGACTCTCAAAACCAAAAGCAAGGTCGTCTTGCTCGTACTCGACGGCCTCGGCGATCTCGCCACCAAGGAGCAAAATTATCTCACGCCGCTCGAAGCCGCCACGACGCCAAACCTCGACGCCATCGCCAAGAACTCCGCGCAGGGCCGCTTGATCCCCGCCGCGCCGGGCATCACGCCAGGCAGCGGCCCAGGACACCTCGGCCTC
>JANYDP010000495.1 GCA_025363535.1 Verrucomicrobiota bacterium
GCCGGCGAACTCGTGAACGCCGATCAAAAAGGCGCGTGTGCCAGCATGAACAAAATCATTGATGACCTGCCCAAGACCATTTCCACCGCGCACGTCGTTTCTTCGGCGGGCTGCCCCAGCCTGCCAGACCATCTGCATTTCACCGCCGCCGGCTACCGGGAATTGGGAACGCGCTATGCGCAGACCATGCTGCCATTGCTGGGTTACAAGGTCGCCGAACCTCAATGACGGTTGTGTTGTTGGAATTGCGCGACGATGTCGGACGCTGCGGCGACAGACAAGATTGAACGCGCCGCCTTCAAACCACGGCGACGGTGTTTTGCAACACGCCGATGCCGCTCACCTCAATGCGCACCACATCGCGCTCGTGCAACGTGAAGCCATCCGGCGGAACGATGCCGGTGCCGGTCAACAAAATCGCCCCGTGCGGAAACACCTGGCTGCGAAATAAAAATTCCGCCAGCTCGTCAAACCGCCGCTTGATTTGTCCGACCGAAGTCTCGCCGGCGAAAACATTTTTACCATCGCGCTCAATGGCAATCTTGATTTGCCATTCCCGCGCCTGTGCTTCCGGTGTTCCCAAAACAATCCACGGGCCGAGCGCGCAGGAACGGTGATAGGTTTTGGCCTGCGGCAGATATAAAAGATTTTCTCCCTCGATGTCGCGCGAGCTCATGTCGTTGCCGATGGTGTGGCCGACGATTTTGCCGCGTGAATTTAGCACCAACGCCAGTTCCGGTTCTGGCACGTTCCATTTGGCATCACGGCGGATGCCGACGGCTTCACCCGGCCCCACTACTTTCTGCGGCATGGATTTGAAAAAAATTTCCGGTCGTTCGGCGGCATAAACTTTGTCATAAGCACTCGCGCTGAAATCGGATTCCTCCATGCGCGCCGACTTGCTGCGCAGGTAAGTCACACCCGCCGCCCAGACTTCCTGCCGCCCCACGGGCGCAAGCAGTTGAACTTCCGCCAAGGCCACGCGGGGTAGATTGGCGCTGGCGAGCTGCCGGACGATGGCCAGCGGGTCTTCGGCCTCCAGCAGCGGCGTGAGGTATCCGATGCCGGCGGCGGAAAGATCAATCACCTGCGAATCATCGGTCGCCAGGCCGATGCGGATTGCGTGGCATTTATTTTTGAAGCGGCAGAGTTTCATGGTGGGAATGCTCGCAGAAACGCCGGACCAAAACAACTTTCGCGACGCTGCCAAATCATCGCCGCAAAATGGATTTCAGCCGCGACATTCGTTGCGAAAATTTATCCGTGTTCCCGGTTTCCATCCGTGATTTACTTGTGACGATGAATTCCAGCCACGATGTCTTTGCTACTGATTCGCCGGAAATTTACCAGCTACAAACACGCGGCTCCGGCCCGGCGGGAAGTCTGCCGCTCACGGAGGAAATGCTTTCGCAAAGTCCGAGCGGCGATTTGTTCGGCCTCACGCAAAACGCCGGCATGGGCTGGAATCCATCCGAACTCGGCCGCAAGCAATTTTTGATCTTGAGCACGCAAGGCGGCTTGCGTGCGCCAGACGGTAAACCCATCGCGCTCGGTTATCACACGGGGCATTGGGAGATTGGCCTGCTCGTCCAAGCGGCGGCCGAAGAATTTCGCAAATTGAAAACCATTCCCTTCGCTGGTTATTGCTCCGACCCGTGCGATGGCCGAACGCAAGGTACGACGGGAATGTTCGACAGCCTACCATATCGCAACGATGCCGCGATTCTCTTCCGGCGGCTCGCGCGTTCGCTCCCGCGCCGCTCTGGTGTGCTGGGCATTGCGACCTGCGACAAAGGTCTCCCCGCAATGATGATGGCGGTGGCGGGCCTACGCGATTTGCCGTGTGTGGTCGTGCCCGGCGGCGTGACGCTGCCGCCGAGCAACGGCGAGGATGCCGGTGCGGTGCAAACTCTCGGCACCCGTTTTGTGCATGGCGCGGTCACGCTGTCGGAAGCCGCAGACTTGGGCTGCCGCGCGTGCGGTTCGCCCGGCGGCGGCTGCCAATTTTTAGGAACTGCGGCCACGTCACAAGTCGTGAGCGAAGCGCTTGGCATTTCCTTGCCTCACTCCGCCTTGTCGCCGTCCGGCCAACCGGTGTGGCTGGACATCGCAAAGCGTTCCGCGCGGGCGTTGCTCAACTTGGAGGAAGGTAAAAAATCCATGCGGGATATTTTGACCCGCGCGAGCATTGAAAACGCGATGGTCGTGCATGCGGCGTTTGGTGGCTCGACGAATTTGCTGCTGCACATTCCCGCCATCGCGCACGCGGCTGGATTGAGTCTCCCGACCGTCGAAAATTGGATCGCCGTCAACCGCCGCGTGCCGCGACTCGTCAGTGTTTTGCCAAACGGCCCGGTGCATCATCCGACCGTGCGCGTGTTTCTCGCCGGCGGCGTGCCGGAAGTCATGTTGCATTTGCGGCGGCTCGGCTTGCTCAACACGGATGTGCTCACCGTCACCGGAAAAACGCTCGGCGAAAATCTCGACGGTTGGGAAAAATCCGAACGCCGCACACGCTTCCGCGACTTGTTGCAGCAACACGACGGCGTTCATGCGGACGAAGTCATTTTTTCTCCCACCGTCGCGCAGTCGCACGGCATGAGCGGCACGCTGGTTTTTCCGCGCGGCAACCTTGCGCCGGAGGGTTCGGTGGTGAAGGCGGCGGCGATTGATCCGAGCCTGTTCGATACGAACGGAGTGTATCGGCACGAAGGGCCGACGCGCGTTTTTGTGAACGAGAAGGATGCAATGGTTGCGATCAAGCAAGGCCGCATCCAGTCCGGCGATGTGCTGGTGCTCACGGGCGTCGGACCGATGGGCACCGGCATGGAGGAAACCTACCAGGTCACCGGCGCGCTGAAATATCTGCCGCACGGCAAACAGGTCGCGCTGCTCACCGACGCGCGTTTCTCCGGCGTTTCCACCGGCGCGTGCATCGGGCATATCGGGCCCGAAGCGCTGGCGGGCGGGCCGAT